>JBFYUV010000342.1:0-8758 GCA_041299865.1 Chloroflexota bacterium | reverse complement strand
TTCGTCGGGCGCCGCGTCCGGCACGGCCGACGGTTCGTCGGGCGCCGCGTCCGGCACGGCCGACGGTTCGTCGGGCGCGGGGTCCTTCACGGCGGGCGCGGGGAGCGGCACGGACGACGGTGCATCGAGCACGATGAGCTCGTCGGCGAGCGCGTCGAAACGGTCGGAGCACGTGAGCAACAGGACCTGGAAGCCCTGCTCGGTGGCGACCTCCTTGAGGAGCTCGAGAGCACGCTGGGCACGCTCTTCATCGAAGGTGACGAAGGGATCGTCGAGGATGATGGGCGGTCGGCGGTCCATCGTCACGAGGCGCACCAGGCCCAGCCGTGCAGCCAGGAAGAGCTGGTCGGACGTGCCCTGCGAAAGCTGCCTGGCATCCACGAGGGTCCCGGTCTCCGGCGTCCGCACCCGGAAGGCAAGGCTCTGGTCGTCCACCCGGACCTCGCGGTAGCGCCCGCCCGTGACGCGCTCGACCGCCGGGCCCATGTGCTCTTCCAGGTAGCGCGCGGCCGTCTTGAGCGTGGCCTGCTCCGCCACCTCGATGGCCTGCCGCGTGGCCTCGTAGATGAGCACGCGACGCTGCAGCTCGGCCTGCCGCTCGCGCGCCGCGGCCAGGCGCTCGGCGACGTCCGCCACGAGCTCGGCATCCACGAGGTTGGCGCCTACGCGGCCCTGTGCCTGGTCCTCCTCGGACCGTGCACGGTCGCGGGCCGGCTGGGTCTGCTCCACGAGGCGCCCGGCAGCCTGGCGGAAGGCCGCCGGTTCACGCCCCAGGTCGCCCATGCCCGCCAGGGCATGGCTGGCCCGCTCGGTGTCATCGGCCGACTCGTCACGCGACTCCTCGAGGCGCCTCACGCTGCGCTCCTGCACGCCCAGCCCGCGCAGCTCGCCCTCGATGTGCGCCAGCCGATCGGTGTGCTGCTCCATGCTGGCCAACAGCGCCTCGGCAGTTGCGACATCCGGCACGTCGGTCTCCTCGAGCAGGAGCTCCAGCTCTCGGCGGCGGCGGCGGAGGCGGTCCTCCCGGTCGCGCTGCAGCTCCTGGCGATGCGTTGCGCTGTCCTGGGCCATGTCGTGGGCGAGGAGGTACCGGCGGCGGCGTGAGGCGACGCGGTAGGCCTGCGCCAGGGCCCCGAGCGAGATGACCACGCAGATGACCAGGCCGGCCCCGCCGGGCAGGCCACCGACCAGGAAGCCGAACAGCGCAGCGGCGACGAGGAAGACCACCGCGATGACCAGCCAGCGCCCCGGATGGGCTGGCACGACGGCCGACTCCGCGGCTAGCGAGACCTCGACGTCAACGTCCAGCGCGGCCTCCAGCTCGGAGACCTCGAAAGCCAGGTTGGTGGCCCGACCGACGGCACTGCGCAGGACCGGCAGCGACATCGTGGTGGGCAGCTCGTGGCGCAGCCCGTCGGCCTCCACCACCAGCTCGGCGGCCCGCTTCAGCTTCAGATAGCGCTCCTGCGCCTCGTCGCGCTGGACAGCCAGCGCTTCGGCGCGGCTGGCCTCGGCCAGGTCGGCCTGCTCGCGGGCGAGCTGCGTGTCCAGCGCCTCCCGGCGGGCGTGCGCTTCCGCCCATTGGGCCCGGTCAGCCTCGAGGCGCGCCAAGGCCTCCTCTCCGGTCGTCAGCTCGGTCTCCAGCAGGCCGATCTCCTCACGCACGGACCTCAGCAGGCCGGGGTTCTTCTGGCCCTCCGTGCGATAGCGATGGATGGCCGCATCGAGCTTCTTCTTGGCCTTGCCGGTGCCCCGGTCGGCGCCGCTGATGGCCTTCTGCAGACGGTCGGAGATGGCCGGCTCGTCGTTGGCCACGGCTGAGAGCTCGGCGTGCCCGACGCTGGCGGTGGCCCGGAAGAAGGCCTCGTTGGGGATGCCCGTGATGACCGCGACCTCCTCCTGGATGAGCGCGAAGTCACGGGTGGTCTGTCCGTCGAGCGTCAGCTCAGCCTCCGCTCGCTGGCCCGCGAAGCGCTTCACCAGGCGGCCCTGGCGGCCATCGATCTCGAACTCGAGGACGATCTCCGGGTGGGCCTCCGTGCCCCAGCGGTGGATGCTTCGCACGTCCTCGCGGTTGGCGTCCGCCTTGCGGAAGAGCACCATCTCGAGGGCCTCGTGGACGGTCGACTTGCCGGCCTCGTTGGGGCCGCGCACGATGGTCAGGCCGGCTGCCGGCCGGATGTCCAGCTGAGCGTGGCGCTTCACGTCGGTGAGGCTGAGGCGGGTGATGCGCATCGCGTCAGGCCAGGGTCACGTGGTCGGGGTCGTCGAGGAGCAGGCGGCGCCCAAGCCGCAGCACCTGGCGGGCCAGCTCGGCCGCCACCGGGTCAGCGCTCGCCTCCGCGGCCTCAAGGCGCGCCGCTGTGTCGGCCATGAAGCGCCCGGCCACGGTGTCAGGCGGCAGCTCCGGACCGGCGGCCAGCTCCGTGGCACTGCGGTCCACGATCCGCAGGTGCAGGAACGACCCCTCCAGGGTGCGCTGCACCTCGTCGGGCTGTATCTCCAGGCTGTCCGACGAGATGCCGGCGATGGTCACGGCCAGGACCAGGTCGGGGTCGGCCTGCTCGGCAAGTCGCCGCACGAGATCGTCCTGGCTGGCCAGCTCGGCCGCGTCGAACTCGATGCTCCGGAACGTCGTGCGGCCGACGCGCACCCGCTCCAGGTGCACGCTGCTGCGCCCGCCGATGCCATCCTCCAGGCGAACCAGGCAGACGTCTCCGGCGCCGTCCTGGTCCACGGCCACGGGTTCCGGGGCACCCGCGTAGGCCCACGTGGTCGCCCCGGCGCGGCCGGAGAGGAACGAGTGCCAGTGGCCCAGGGCCAGGTAGTCGAGACCACTGGCGGCGATCTCCTCGTCGCTGAAGAGGACGTCGTCACGCTCCACCTTGCCGGCGATGAAGCGCGAGCCATGGATCATGCCTACCTTCCAGGTGGCTCGGTCGTCGGCGCGCACGTCGAAGCCCTCCAACGGGCTGCGCGGGGCACGCTTGGTGGCAAAGACGCGGCCGTAGACGACGAGGTCGAGGTCCGCGATGAGGAGCTCCGGGCGGTCCGGCGTGAGCACCACCAGCAGCTCACTGGCGGGGGGCAGGCCGGCCAACTGCGCCAGGTCGAAGGTGCGGTAGATGGAGTGACTGTCGTAGGCGTCGTGGGTGCCCGGGATGATGACGACGCGGATGCCCGCATCGGTCAGGCGCCGAAGCTCGCTGGCGGCCCGTTCGACCGAGCGCCGCGGCTGGGCGTTCGAATCGAAGAGGTCCCCGCAGATGAGCGTGGCGTCCACCCGCTCACGGAGGGCGACGTCGATGGCGCGCACGAAGGCAGCCAGCTGCCGTTCGCGCTGCTGTACCGCGGCTGCGCCCATGTCGGCGTGGCGGGCCCCGAGGTGCACATCGGCAAGGTGCAGCAGCAGCGGCATCTGTGGCCTGTCCCTCCTTGCCCGGCTCGCGCGCCCCGACCCCCCTGGGACGCGGCACGACAGGCCAGCGACGACCTGGCCCTGCGTGACCATTGTGCCATCCAGCCGGAGTGGTCAGCCGTGCCGCAGCGCCGCAGGCGGCGGGAGCAGGTGGAGTCAGGTGCGGCCGTCATGGCCATGATCCGACCGGGCGGATGGTCGCCGTGCCTGATGGTCGCGCTGCTCTCGGGCAGGCGCCCGTCCGGGAGCGACCGCTCATGCTTGCCACTGGGCGGCAGATCTCGACCACATGAGCGGCCGGCCTGCTGATCCTTGCCATCCCACGGCAACAAGCTGCGATCGGGGCGTCGGACGCGTCGAGTTCTGCCACCAGGTGGCAGATCGACCCCCGTTCGATGCCGGTTCTGCGGGCTCGGTGTACCCTCCCGCAACGATCCGGTGCGCCCACCAGACGGGACCGCGGGACGGGACTGGGATAGACGGCGCCCGGCACTCCGAACGCCATTCGTCCACTGTGTCGTGCTGGCTGCGGGGTGCACTGGAGAGGAACGATCGCCATCGCGCCCCCAGGAGGTCCATCGGTGTCCTATACGGATCGAACCGTGACATGCGTCGACTGCAGTGTGGAGTTCATCCACTCGGCGGCTGACCAGGAGTTCTACGCGGAGAAGGGCTTCGTCTCTGATCCCAAGCGCTGCCCCAGCTGCCGGGCCTCGCGACGTGCCATGCGCGAGACGAGTGGCTACGACACCCGCGACATCGGCGGCCCGCGTGGCTACGAGCGCGGCGACTACCGCTCCCCACGCGAGTACTTCGCGGTCATCTGCTCGGAATGCGGCAACGCCGCCCAGGTGCCCTTCAAGCCGCGCATGGACAAGCCCGTCTACTGCTCCGACTGCTTCCGCATCGTCCAGGCCAGGACGGGCAGCGACGCCGCCAGCGCCTGAACGCCGCCAGCGCCTGAACGCCGCCCGGAGTGGACCGCGACCGCCCCGCAGACGGGGCGGTCGTCGCGTCTGGCGGTCGTGGCGTCTGGCGGTCGTCGCGTCGGGAAGGAACCGCGGGCGCCTGTGATCCCCGGCAGACCCGATAGACTCGGAGCGCAGACGAGATCACGTGACGCGTCGAACGACGCGTCGATCCGCCCGATGCAGGAGGGGCCATCGATGACCGACCGCGCTGCCGAACCGCGCTTCAAGATCACCTACGCCACCCTGCGGGCGGGCAACGAGGACCTGCATGCGGCCTTCGAGGCCGGCATCGTGGCCGCCCGCGCTCGCCTGGGCCAGTCCCACGCCAACCTCATCGGCGGGGCGCAGCGAGCCGGCGACGGCGAGTTCGAGCTGCGCTCGCCCATCGACAGCGACATCCTCGTGGGCCGCTTCGCTTGCGGCACGCGGCAGGACGTGCGCGACGCCATCGCCGCCGCTCGGGCCGCGCAGCCGGCCTGGCGGGCACTCGGCTGGCAGGCACGCATCGAGATCATGCGCCGCGCCGCGGACCTCATCAGCGAGCGCCTCATGACGTATGGCGCCCTGATGTCCATGGAGGTCGGCAAGAACCGCATGGAGTCGCTGGGCGAGGTCGAGGAGAGCGCCGACCTGCTGCGCTACTACGCCCAGACGGCCATCGACAACGATCTCTACGAACAGCCCATGGGCAACCTCGGCGACCCAGCCACGCACACGCGCTCGGTGCTGCGGCCGCACGGCGTCTTCGGCATCATCGCGCCTTTCAACTTCCCCATGGCCCTCGCCGCCGGGCCCACGGCAGCAGCCATGCTGGCCGGCAACACCTGTGTCTTCAAGCCGGCCAGCGCGGGGGCCATGAGCGCCGTCCTCCTCGTGGAGGCCTACCGAGATGCCGGCGTCCCGGACGGCGTCTGCAACCTGGTCATGGGCCCGGGGTCGATCGTGGGCGACGAGCTCGTCAGGAGCGAAGCCATCGACGGCATCGTCTTCACTGGCTCCTACGAGGTCGGCATGGGCCTCCAGCGCGCCTTCACGACCGCCTATCCACGTCCCTGCATCGTGGAGATGGGCGGAAAGAACCCGGCCATCGTCATGGCTTCGGCGGACCTGGACGAAGCAGCTGAAGGCATCATGCGTTCAGCCTTCGGCTTCGGTGGCCAGAAGTGCTCGGCCAACAGCCGGGTCTACGTGGAGCGCCCGGTCCACGACGAGCTGGTGCGTCTGCTGGTCGAGAAGACCGATCGCATCACCATCGGTGACCCGCTGGCACGCGCCAACTGGCTGGGCCCCCTCACCGACCAGGCCGCCGTCGACCGCCACCAGCAGGCGGTGGCCGAGGCCCGCGCCGAAGGCACGGTCTTCTGTGGCGGTGAGCGGCTCGACGACGGCGACCTGGCCCGCGGCTTCTACGTCGAGCCGACGGTCGTGGGTCGGCTGCCGGCTGACCACCGCCTCTTCCGCGACGAGCTCTTCGCACCGCTCACCGCGGTCCATGCCGTGGATTCCCTGGAGGAGGCGCTGCGGCTCTCCAACGCGTCTGTCTACGGCCTCACGGCCGGCATCTACAGCGCCGATGATGCGCAGGTCGAGCAGTTCCTGGAGGGCATCGAGGCCGGTGTCCTCTACGTCAACCGGCGGGCCGGCGCCACGACCGGCGCCTGGCCTGGCGTCCAGCCCTTCGGCGGCTGGAAAGGCTCGGGCTCGACTGGCAAGGCCGCCCTGGGGCCCTGGTACGTGGCCCAGTTCCTGCGCGAGCAGAGCCACACCATCGTCGACTGACCCCGGTCGTGGACTGAGCCGTCGGCGTGCTGCCTCTATACTCGGCTATGCAGACTGCATAGGATCCATGCAGCAGGGCAGGCGTCGAAGGAGGGTTCTGTGGCCCAGGTGAACGTGGTCGAGCGGGTGGCGATCATGGCTCCGCATCTCGTGACCGAGGTGCCCGGCCCACGAGCCCGTGCGCACGTCGCCTACGACGAGGCCTGGACCTCACCGAGCCTGCCCCGCGCCTACCCGCTGGTGCCGGTCCGCGGTAGTGGCGCCACCATCGAGGACATCGACGGCAACACCTTCGTCGACTTCGCGGCCGGCATCGCCGTCAACTCCACGGGTCACGGCCACCCCGCGGTGGTACGCGCCATCCAGGAGCAGGCCCAGGAGCTGCTCCACTACAGCGCCTCCGACTTCTACCTGCCCATCTACGCGGAGACCTGCGAGGCTATCGCGCGGACGGCACCCATCAGCGGGTCCACGCGGGTCTTCCTGGGCAACAGCGGCGCGGAAGCGGTGGAGGCAGGTCTCAAGCTGGCACGCCGGGCCACCGGCCGCCATGCCATCGTCTCCTTCCTGGGAGGCTTCCACGGACGCACCATGGGGGCGCTCTCGCTGACGGCCTCCAAGGCTGCCTACCACGCCGGCTTCGGGCCGCTCCTGCCGGGCATCTACCACGCACCCTTCGGACACGTCCACGACCTCGACTGGTTCGAGGAAGTGCTCTTCGACAAGGTCATCCCGGCCACGGAGGTGGCTGCCATCATCGTCGAGCCCATCCAGGGCGAGGGTGGCTACGTGCTGCCGGAGGACGGCTTCCTGCCCGGTCTCCGCGAGCTCTGTGACCGACACGGCATCCTGCTCATCGCCGACGAGATCCAGACCGGGGCCGGCCGCACGGGCGCCATGTGGGCCGTTGAGCACTGGGGCGTGGAGCCGGACATCCTGCTCTCGGCCAAGGGCATCGCCTCCGGCATGCCGCTCTCCGCGGTCGTGGCTCGAGCCTCGCTCATGGAGTCCTGGGGCCGGGGCGCCCACGGTTCGACATACGGCGGCAATCCGGTGGCCTGCGCGGCCGCCCTGGCCACCCTCAGACTGCTCGAGGACGGGCTCATCGAGAACGCCGCCGCGCGCGGCGCGCAGGGGCTCACGGCTATGGCGCGGATGCGTGAGCGCTTCTCCGATGTCGTCGAGGCCAGCCGTGGCAAGGGTCTCATGCTGGCCCTCAAGCTGGCCACCCCGGAGCTCGCCGAGGCCCTCCAGTGGGAGGCGTTCCGGCGCGGCGTGCTCGTGCTTGGGGCCGGTAGGTCGGCCGTCCGCGTCTCCCCCCCACTGGTCATCGATGAGGGCACCATGGCCAGTGGCCTGGCCGTCCTCGAGGAGGCCGTGGAGGCCGTGGCCAGGATGGCCGCCGAGGGCACGACCCTGCCGTCCGCGAATCACTGACGGGCGCTCGGGTCGCCGGTGGGACCGGGGGTCGCGGCGACAGGCGCGAGGGCGCCGAGGCTACAGGCGCGTGACCGTGATGACGACGACGCCCACGGTGACGGCGCCCACGCCGAGCCACTGTCGTGGGCTGATGCGCTCGCCCATGGCATGGGCGATGAGCGCGGCGATGACCGCGAACTGTGACGAGAGCACGGCCGTGACGGCGATCGAATCGCGGGCGCCCCAGGCGAACGTGTAGACGCCGGCCACCTCGGCAAGGCCGGCGAAGACGATGAAGGGCAGCAGGTCACGCCGGAAGCGCAGCCGGCGCGTCAGCACGAGCGGCAGCGTCAGGAACGCCACGCCGACGATGCGGCCGGCCGCCACGACCCAGCTGGCCGGCACGCCCTCACTGGCGCGCCCCGAGGCGTAAAGGCCCAGCCCGAAGACGAGCGCAGCGACGACGGCGAAGCCCACGTACCGTGTCCCGGAGCCGGACAGGGCGTCCGCTCCTCCGCCCGGCTGCAGGGCGACCACGAAGATGCCCGCGGCCACCAGCACCAGCATGGCACCCAGCAGCGGTGTGGCCGCCTCACCGCTGAGCACCGCGATGGTAGCCGCGATGGCGCCTTCCGTGGAGACGATGGGCGCCGTGACGGGCACCTTGCCTCCGGACAGCGCCGCGTAATTGAGCACCATGCCCGTCGTGTAGCCCAGGCCGCCCAGGGCCAACCAGGCGATGTCCGCTGTCGCTACCGGTTCGCTGGTAGTCTCGATGACGAGCAGCGGCAAGGTCGCCAGGAGGCCGACGAAGACGACGAGTGCCGTCGTCGACCAGGGGCCGAGCACACGGCTGGCGCGGGCGGCCGCGACCGTCGCGAGGGCCCAGGCGAATGCCGTGAGCAGCCCCGCGACGACGGCGATCATGCTGTCGGCCGGGCGGTGCGGAGGCAGGGCTGGGTCACGCCGCCGAGGGTACGACAGCCAGGCCCGGGCGCGCGCGGGGGTGCGCTCGCCGTGGCCCCGGATGGGCGGCCGGCGGGGCGGCCCGGCGGCGGGTTCCCGCCCTCAGACGTACTCTTGGATCGATGACCACGACCCTGACGCGCCTGCTGCCGCCGCTGGCGCTGCGCCGCCTGCCTGCCCTGGCCGTGACCGTGCTCCTGGCGCT
>JBFYUV010000341.1:0-9563 GCA_041299865.1 Chloroflexota bacterium | reverse complement strand
CTCGTCTTGCCGGCGTTGGGATTGCCGGCCAAGGCCAGCGTCAGCGGGCCATTCATGCGGCCGCAGGCGCCTCATCAGCGCCGGTTGCCCCCGTGCCCGGTGCCAGCGCCTCGACCGTGATGGTGGCCGCTTCTCGCTGCCGAAGCGAGAGGTGGTACCCCTTGACGAGGTACTCGAGCGGGTCGCCCAGTGGCGCCGAGCGGAGCAGGGTGATGGTCTCGCCCCGGACGACGCCGAGCTCCAGCAGCCGGCGGCGCGCCGCGGGCCGGCCGCCGACGCGGAGGATCCGGCCAGACTGACCGCGGCCGAGCAGGTCGAGGGTGACGATGGCAGCAGCCGCCGGACACCACTTGCGGCAGCGCTTCGGGAGCGGCCGGCCGAGCGCGAAGGCGCGCGTCAGGAAGCGACAGGAGCGGTGCTCGCAATCCTGAGTGGGGGAGTCAGGTTTCACGCGTCCATTGCATCCCACCGGGTGTCCGGGTGGTAGTGACCTGTGGCCACTCCGGATAGGCCTTTACGCCCCAACATCGGTGGACCTGCGGCTGATCATCAGGCTTACTTGACATGCGCCCTCGGGAGGCGCACCCAGAACCGCGCACCGCCACCAGGGACATTCTCGCTACCCACGCTGCCACCCTGTGCGATCGCGAGTGCCTGCACGATCGCCAGCCCCAGCCCGGTGGTACCCGAGCCTCGGTCGCGGGCCTGGTCGGCTCGATAGAACCGCTCGAACAAATGGGGCAGGTCCGCGGGATCGATCCCTGCCCCGCTGTCGCGGACGCCCAGGGATACCCAGACGCGTTCCGGGAGAATCTCGAGTGAGACGGTCCCGCCCGAGGGCGTGAGTCGCAAGGCATTGTCGACCAGCGCGGCCAGGAGTTGCCGGACACGCTCGGGATCGGCCAGGATCTGCACATCTGGCGCTGCCGCGGCACGCTCCAGGATCACACCAGCCAGCTCGGCTCGTGCCGCGAACCCCTGGGCAACCTCCGCCAGGACGGCGTCCACCTGCAGCGCGGTGATGTGGAGCGGCAGCGCGCCCGCTTCGGCCACGCTCACCGTACGCAGGTCGTCCACGATCCGGCCCAGCAGCCGCGACTGCTGCCGGATGGTCTCCAAGTGGCGATGATCGTGCTGGTAGACGCCTTCAAGGATGGCGGTCGTGGTGGCATCGATGACCGTCAGCGGCGTCTTCAGCTCATGTGCGGCGTCCTGGAACAGGCGTCGGCGTGCCAGGTCGGAGCGCTCAAGGGCCTCGGCCATCGTGTCGAACGACCGGCCCAACTGGCCGATCTCATCGGAGCGATCGGCCAGGCCGGAGCGCCTCCCCAGGTCACCCGAGGCCACGTCGGCGGCGGCAGTCCGAAGCCGACCGAGGGGCTGGACGAGTCGGCCCGCGACGACGAAGCCGAGGATGGAGGCTCCTGACGCAGCCAGGGCCGCGATGGCCACGATCGCGTACGTCGTCTCCTCCTGCACCTGTTCGGCACGTGCACCGGCCCGCGGACCAGGCCCGAGGCCCTGGCCGGCGGCGCGCTGCGGATCCTCGGCCTGCACACGCTCAAAGCCGCGGCTCACGATCGAGGGCGTGAGGATGGCCACGGCGATCGCGGTCGCGATAGCCACGATGGCGAAGACCAACGCCAACTTGATGCGCAGGGTCATCGACGGGCCGCGCGATACCCGACACCGCGCACGGTCTCAACGTAGTCGCCGCCACCCGGAGGCCTTCCCAACTTGCGCCGGAGGTTCTTGACGTGGCTGTCGATCGTCCGGTCGTCCGCCTCGAAGTCCTCGCCGAAGATGAGCTCGCCGAGCTGTCCGCGGCCGAGTACCACGCCGGGTCGCTCGGCAAGCTGAGCCAGGAGGTCGAACTCGACCCTGGTGAGGTCGATCGTCTCGTGGCCACGGGACACCTCTCGCGCGTCGCGGTCGATGGCGAGATCGAGGAGAAGGCGTGCTGGGGTTCGGGGCGCGGTCTCAGCCGCGCGCCGCAGGACAGCCCCGATCCGGGCCACCAGCTCGCGCGGCTCGAATGGCTTGGTGACGTAGTCGTCGGCGCCCATCTCGAGGCCGGCGACTCGGTCGACGACCTCGTCGCGCGCGGTGAGCAGGATCACCGCACTCTGGACCCCTGCGGCACGCAGCGAGCGAAGCACATCGAAGCCAGAGCGTCCGGGAAGCATCACGTCGAGCACGAGAAGGTCAGGGCGGGTGCTACTCGCGAGCTCGAAGGCAGCATCACCGTTCGTGGCGCTGTCGACCTGGTGGCCTTCGCGGCTGAGGTACGCGCTGACGACCTCGACGATGCGAGGTTCATCATCGACGACGAGGATGCGAGCCATCGGACAAGGATGGTACGTCGATGGCCGGAGAACCCCCGGCCATCGACGCCCTTGAAGGTGCTGCTCGTCCGGCTAGGCGGCGTTCTGGGAGTCGGCGTTCTGGAAGGCTGCGAGGTGGCGTTCGCTCGCGGCACTGAGATGCGAGTAGACGTTGTAGACATCGGGGGCGGTCTCCTCGAGACCCTCCATGGCCGCGGCCAGGGCGGCGATGTCATCCTCCTCGATGAAGATGCCGACCGCCAAGCCCTCCGCGAGGCTCTGGGAGCCTCGCTCGACCAGAGACTGATAGAGAGCGGCGAAGTCGGTATCGCTGTCGGTGTACTCACCGGGCGCCAGGTCATACGGTGAGCCATCGATCTCGTAGCGCTCCATGAGCGTATTCACCGCCGCCTGGTGCTGCGCCTCCGACGAGGCGATGCGCTCGAACACGGGCAGGTCGTACAGCTCGCCGAGGGCCTGGTAGACGTCGTGGGCGAGCTTCTCCTCATTGGCCATGAACCGCAGGGTCGCAGTCTGCTCATCGTTCAGGGTGCCCATCTCGAGCTGGCCCTCGGCGCAGGCCCCCGGTGCGCGGGCCACGCCCTCCCCTGGCCCGCGCTGCGCGTTGCCCCGGGCCCAGGGCGTCGTGTCCGAGAGCCAGCCCTGTGACCAGGCACTGCCTTGCTGCACGGCCCGGCCACCCTGCGGCCACTGACCGGCACGACCACCAGCGCGCGGCTGGGCCTGGGCGCCAGAGCCATCACGGGCGCGGATCTGCTGCTGTGACTGCGCCTGATCGACGGCGCAATCGCCGTCCCAGCTGCCCGCCGAGCCGGCAGGGCCTCTTGCGTGCGCCCCGGTGGCGGAAAGGATGCTGATGCTCAACGCCAGCACGGTCGAGCTGGCAAGGATCGGGCGAAGGGTTCGTGACGGCATCTCTGGGTCTCCTGTCTCGTGACACACCCGTGTGCGTCGTGGTGCCCCGGGGATGGGGTGCCCAAACGATGGCCCACGACTGCGCAGCGTCGATGGACGCGATGTGGAGCTTTCGTGGAGATGGCGGCGAGGGGTTGCCCAGGATGTCAGCGACCCCGGGGTGGCCAGTCCTCCACGTAGCGCCGCTGATGGGGAAGCGTGAGCGTGTGCTCCCGCGCCGCATGGACCCGGTCGACGGCGGTGTCGGGCGGCAGGCCTGCCTCGCGCAGCAGGCAGCCGGCGGTCAGGCCCGTGCGGTCCAGGCCTCCCCGGCAGGCGATGGCCACCTTCTGACCCGACCGGATGCGCTCGAGCAGGCCGGCGATGAGCCGTCGGTAGGCCACCCCATCACGGGGCAGCTCCGGGTCCACGATGGGGAAGCGCAGCAACTCCACCCCATGGGCCGCGAGCACCTCCCCGATGTCCATCGCCCGGCAGCGCCGCAACTCCTCGTCCTCGACGAGCAGGAGCAGCACGTCGATGCCCTGCTCGTGCAGGCTCGTGGCATCCGTCTCGAGGTCCCGCCACTGGGGTCCCTTGTAGTAGCCCAGGTAGCGCTTGCCCGGCAGGAAGGTCATGCCCACTTCGCCACCGCTCGCCCCCAGGTCGGTGCCCGAGAGGTCGATGAAGTCCACCTCCAGCGGCCGCGACCTCGAGGTGCGCCAGGGCGTGCCGTCCCACTCGGAGTCGTCGGTCTCCACGAGCCGGTCGGCCAGCGCCTGGGGGATGTGACGGTCGCGCAGGCCACGGCACCACGAGGACGGGATGCCGTCGATGCCCCAGTAGATGCCGGCCAGCCCGCCGGCGATGGCCGCCGTGGTGTCAGTGTCGTTGCCGTAGCGCACGGCCGCGGTCACGGCAGCTGGGTAGTCGGAAGCCGCCACGAACACCTCCCAGGCTGACCAGAAGCTGTCCACGACGCGGCCCCTTCCCCGACGCTCGCTCCAGCCCGCGAAGGCGTCGAGCGCGGCGACGGCTGCCGAGGGCCCCTCAGATCCCGGTGGGCCGGACAGTCCGACCTCCGCCAGCACCGCACGCAGGGCTCGCTGCGCGCCGTCCAGGACCTCGACCCGGTCCTTTTCGCCGTCCAGGAGGCGCCTCGCGATGAGGGTATAGAGGGCACAGGCGACCTGGGCCTCGGCGCTGCCGTGCGTCACGCGCGATGCCCGCGTGGCCATCGCCACGAGATCCGCGTCCTCGACGTCGCGGAACACGAGCGACACCGGGAGGATGCGCATGAGCGAGCCGTTGCCCAGCGCGTCGACGGCGCCAGCCTGTTCCGGCGCGGTCCCATCCCGAAGTCGCGCGAGCGCCGTGGAAGTGGCGCCGCCGATGTCGAAGACCTCGCCACCCGGAGCGTAGGCGCCCTGCTCGCGCCAGTCGAGCGCCCGACGGGCCTGATCGGCCGTATCGAAGCCCACCGTGAGCAGCGAGTCGAGGAGTGCCAACATGAGTGCGCCGTCGTCGCTCCAGGTGCCTGGTGGCTGGTCGTAGGTGCCGTGACCACGCCACTCGACCTCGCCGATGCGCTCAGCCGACTGGAACTCGTAGGGCACCCCCAGCGCATCGCCCACCAGGTGCCCGTAGACGGCACCCGCAAGACGCTCCGGAAGCAGCATCTGCCCGCCCCTGCCGCGCGATCGGATGGCCTGGCGCATGGCCGTCCGCCACGGAGTCCGGCGCATCCTCGACATGAAGGTGCGGAACTCCGAGGGCCGCTCCTGTCCGGCCACGGCAGGCGGATAACGTGGACTACAGCTCCTTGGGGACCTGGCCGAGGAGCCGGCAGGCGGAGCCGAAGAAGCGGTGGAAGCCGTCCGACGTCTTGCCGTACCAGAGCGGGCAGCTCACCAGGGCCGTGATGCCATTGGCGCGACAGAACTCGTGCGCGTCCTTCGAGTAGCTGCCGGAACCGAAGTTCTTGTGGAACCAGACCCGGTTGATGCCCAGCTCCTTGCACTCCTGGGCCACGGACAGCGACACCGACGGATTGGTGGCGATGACGACGCCGTCCACGCCGCCCGGGATGTCCTTGAGGCTCCGATAGCAGGTGTCCCCCATGACGGTCTCGGCGTTGGGGTTGACCGGGAAGACCTCGTAGCCATGCTCCTTGAGGCGCGTGTAGATGCCGTTGGAGGCATGGGCCCCGCCGGCGTTGCGCGAGACGCCGGCGACCGCGATGCGCTTCTGGGCAAGGAAGTCATCGACTGCCTGTTCGACCGTTGGCATGGTCACCCTCCTGGGTCCAGCTGGGTAGGTGCGGCTCGATCGTCCGCCTGGCGGGTGAGCAGCCCGCCCGGCCTGAGACTGTCGGACCTGGGAGCGGTCGAGACAGTGCCGTTGCGCCCACAACACCTGTGCCGTTGGCCGGGTGTCCCAGCGCTGGATGCCACACGGCTCTGGCGCCACACGGATGACGAGCGTGGAATAGACCGCCACGGAGGTTCCCGCCGACCCATGACCGCTCCCCGCCCAGCGCCCACCCCTCGACAACAGCCGACCCCCAGGCAGCAGCCCACCCCCAGGCAGCAGCCCACCCCGCGCGACCCGCCGGATCCGCGCCAGCAGCCGCCGGCACAGCATGGCGCACCGCCCCTCCAGCAGCCCTCGTACCAGCAGCCGTCGTACCAGCAAGCGCCAGCGCCACAGCAACTCCCGCCACAGCAGCCTCCGCCACAGCAGCCGTCGCACCAACAAGCGCCTCCGCCACTGCAGCCTCCACCACCGCCTCCGCCACAGCAGCCGGCACCGCCGTCGAGTCAGCCCTCCCAAGAAGCCAAGCCACCGGAGCCACCGCCTTCGATGCGGCAACGTCGCCTCCGGCGCTCGGAGGACGAACGCGTCATCGCCGGTGTCTGTGGCGGCATCGCTGCCTACCTTGGATCGGACGTCACCTGGGTGCGCATCGCCTGGGTCATCGTCACGCTGCTGACGTCGGCCCTGCCCATGGTCGTCATCTATATCCTCCTGGCCGCCGTCCTGCCCACGGCACCGAGCGCGCGTGCGGCCAGCGACGAGGAACGTGCCGAGGCGCTCCACGAACGACCGCCGTCCGGGGTCGGCGCGCGTCCCGACTGGCCGATCGCACTCGGCATCCTGCTGCTGGCCGTGGGCGGGATGCTCCTGGTCTCCCAGTACGTACCTTTGAGCTGGGAGGTCCTCTGGCCGGTCTCGCTCATCGCGCTGGGTTTCGCCGTCATCGTCATCGCCTTGCGACCAGGGTTCGGCGGCCGGCGCTAGCAGCCCGGGAATCAGGTGGGTGAGAGACCCAGCTCGGCGGCGAAGGCGTCAGCCATGACGCGGAAGCCCAGCACGTTGGGATGTCGGTCGGGGCCGAGAGGCGGTGGCATGCACTGCCAGGTCCGCTCGCAGAGCAGGGCCAGGTTGCGGGGCACCGTGGCGTGCCCGGCCAGCGGCACGAGCGTCCAGTCGTCGATGTCGAAGGCGGCCTCCACGTCGGCCACCGGGATGTCGGCGTCCTCATAGGCCCGCTCGATCGTCTCATTGATGAGCTGCATGGCCACGACCGACTGGCGCGCCAGGGTGCGCTCATCCTCGTCGCCCAGCCAGAGGGTCAGGAAGGGGTCGTAGACATTCATGCCCACGATGGGCACGCCCGGGGCGGCCGCCTGCAGATCGGCGAGGATGGCCGGGAGCCTCGCCTGGATGCGTTCGATGCCGGGGAAGAGGCAGGCCAGCGCATCGCTGCAATCGAAGTCGTTGAAGCCGATATCGATGGTGATGAAGGCCAGCTCGCCAGGGTGCGCAGCGATGAACGCCAGCGCCTCGTCCAGCTGGCTGCCAGCCGCGTAACGGCAGCGGTCGTGCGAGAGCCGCATCGTCTCGGTGGACTCGCCGGGGCAGGCCAGGTTGCGCAGCTCCAGGTTCGGGTAGTGGGCGCGGGCCATCAGCCAGAGCTGGTCGGCGTAGCCCGACCGCGTGCGGTGGTCATCCTCCGGACGTCCGATGGGCTGGTAGCCAGCGGCCAGGGAATCGCCCAGGGCCAGGTACCAGGTCGGGCCTTCGGGCACCTCGACCACCCGATCGGCCGCACGGGCCGGGCCGCCCGTCAGCGCGACCAGGAGAACCATCGCGGCGGCCAGTCGCAGGCTGCGCATGAGTCACCTCCAGGCTGCAGCATCGACCCGGGCCGTGGACGCTGGCAAGTGTCGGACGGCCCATGGCCTGGCCACGTCACGAAGATGAGACAGACCATAGACAAACTGCGTTGCAGGCCGGGGCGCCCCCCTCGCCTCGGCCCATTCGACTGCGTACCGATGGGTCCCGGCTGCTGACTGCCGGGACTGGAAAGGACATTCTCCCCATGCCTCGCACACTCCGCGTCCCACCCGTCGCTGCCATCGCCGCCGGGCTGGCAGCACTTCTCGCCATGGGCGCCGCTGGCGGCACCTTCGCCACGGACTCACGCGCCGTAGACGAGCGACAGGCGCTCCTTGCCAACGAGCTCAACACCATCGAGATCATCGACCGTTTCGGCGACAGCGTGGTAGCCGTGACCGTGGCCGTGCAGGGCCGTGTCATGTCGCCCTTCGCGGAGCTGCCGGAGGACGGCCAGCCGCCGGAATCCTTCGACGACGGACCCGTCCTGGAGTCGTCGGGCAGCGGGTTCCTCATCGACTTCCGCGGTCAGCCCTTCCTGGTCACCAACTTCCACGTCGTCGAGAGCGCCCTCGAGGCGGGATCGGCGACGCTGCTCGAAGGAGCCGAGGTCAGCGTCACCTTCCCGGCCGATCCCGAGACGGACGTGCCCGTCGAGGTCGTCGGCGTCAACCCGTCCTACGACCTGGCCCTCATGCGCCTCGCCTCCGCGAGTCGGCTGCCGGTCGCTGAGCCGTTGGCCATCGCCGACTCGGACGACCTCCAGGTCGGCCAGAAGACGGTCGCCATCGGCAATCCCTTCGGCCTCGCCTCGACGGTGACCAGCGGCATCGTCTCGGCCGTGAGCCGTTACGTGCCCACCATCGGCCAACTGCCGGTGCCCATGATCCAGACCGATGCCGCCATCAACCCGGGCAACTCCGGCGGCCCTCTCCTCGACTCGCGCGGTCAGCTCATCGGCATCAACACGGCCATCATCAACCCGCAGGGACGCTCCTTCGCTGGTCTCGGCTTCGCGGTCCCCAGCAACCTGCTGACCGAATCGCTGGCTCGGCTCGAGGTGGGCGGCGTCACTGACGTGAGCGTCATCCGTCCGCGACTGGGCATCGCCGCCCAGGGCCTCGACCTCTATCCGGCCTCGGTGCGTGCTGAGCTGGGCCTGCCCGACCAGGGCGTGGCCGTCATCGAGGTGCAGCCAGGCAGCGTGGCCGCCCGCTCCGGGGTCCTGGGCAGCACAGAGACGCTCACCCTCGAGGGCGGCCTTGAGGTGCCCGTCCCGGGCGACGTCATCGTGGCCATCGACGGCGAGCCCGTTGACGAGGTCGAGGACATCACGCTCCGCGTCACCTTCGGGTCAGATGCCGGCGACGAGGTGGAGCTGACCATCGTCAGGGACGGCGAACGCATCAGCGTTCCGGTGACCCTCGAGGTATCAGCTGCCAACGGCTTCGACCAGCCGCAGGAGTGACGTCTGGGGAGATGGCTGCTTCAGCCCTCGCCCGTCGGGGACGCCTCGGGCTCGCCGCTGGCTTCCTCCTCCGCTTGGCGGCGGAAGAAGAGCTGCCATTCGAGGTCGCCCACGTCCTCAACGGAGAGCACGACGGGCGCCGTGGGCATCGTCACGTCGAAGGAGGTGAAGTCCACGGGCAGCGTACCCACCACGACGACCACGTCGCCCACGCGCTGCCCGTTCAGCTCGATGTCCACGTCCTGGCTGATGCCGCGGATGGTCAGCGTGCCCGGCACTGAGGCCGTGAAGGGTTCGCCATCGACGGGGACGGCGCCAAGGTCGACCGGCTCCCGCGTCTCGAGCACCGCGGTCGGGAACGTCACCGTGTCCAGGGCTCGCTGGATGGCCGGATCGCGACGAGGCTGGTCGCTGCTGATGGTCGTGAGGTCCACCTAGATGACGGCGCTCTGGATGATCGAACCCACTGCCTCCAGGCTGCCGTCCACGGCCGGCGTGCGGCCCACCGCGTAGACATCGCCCAGCCCCTGCAGGACCTCGGCCACGCGGAAGCCGGCCCAGGAGCCGCTGTAGTCGGCGAAGTCGCCGATCTCCGTGTCGATGGTCCAGGTTCCGTCGATGCCGGCCTCGGCGGCCGGCGACGAGACGGGCGATGCATCCTGTGCCTGAACGAGGGC
>JBFYUV010000340.1:0-9993 GCA_041299865.1 Chloroflexota bacterium | reverse complement strand
GCCTGAGCACGAGGTAGCCGCCGATGCCCGCCACGATCGACGCCGCCAGGATGCCGACCTTGGCGAAGGCGAGCAGTGGCCCCTCGCCGAACGCGAGTCCCGCGATGAACAGGCTCATCGTGAAGCCGATGCCGCCCAGCCAGGCCACACCGTAGATGTGGCGCCAGCGCACGCCGTCGGGCAGCGAGGCGAACCCGAGCCGCACGACCGCGTAGGCCGCGAGCGAGATGCCCACCTGCTTGCCGATGACGAGGCCAAGCAGGACGCCCAGGAACACGGGCTCGACGACGATGGCTGTCAGCTCGCCACGGATGGCCACGCCCGCATTGGCCAGGGCGAAGAGGGGCACGATGAGGAACGCCGTCCAGGGCTGCAGCGCGTGCTCGATGCTGAGCATCGGGGCCTGCGCCTTCTCGGCAGCATCCTCCAGCTCCCAGAGGGCCGCGTGGTGCTCCTCGGTGCTGGCATCCTCGCCGTCGACCGTGCGCCCTTCGAAGTCGTCCACGATGGCCCGCGCCCGCTCGACGAACGCGTCCGAGTCGAGGCGCGTCCGGGCCGGGATGGTGAAGGCCAGCAGGACGCCGGCGACCGTGGCGTGGACGCCCGACTGGAAGACCGCCATCCAGAGGGCGACGCCCAGCAGGCCGTAGACGAGTGGGCGGCGCACGCCGAGGACGTTGGCCCCGATGAGCGCCAGGAGGATGACGCCCGCAGCCGCCAGCGCGGGCAGCGACAGGTCGGACGTGTAGAAGAGCGCGATGACGAGCACGGCGAGCAGGTCATCCACGATGGCCAGGGCGGCCAGGAAGACGCGCAGGCCCAGGGGGATGCGCGAGCCGAGGATGGCGAGGACACCGAGGGCGAAGGCGATGTCGGTGGCCATCGGGATGCCCCAGCCACGACTCGCTTCGCCGCCGCCTGCGATGGCCAGGAAGATGACCGCCGGCACGATCGCACCCCCGATCGCTGCCACGATGGGCAGCGTGGCCCGGCGGACCGAGGCCAGCTCACCGACCAGTACCTCGCGCTTGATCTCGAGACCGACGACCAGGAAGAAGATGGCCATGAGGCCGTCGTTGATCCAGTGGAGCAGCGACTGCGAGAAGCTCAGCGTCCCGACCGAGAGAGTGAACTTCGTCTCCCAGAAGGCCGTCCAATCGTCCGACCAGGGCGAGTTGGCCATCACCATGGCGACCACGGCTGCCGCCATGAGCAGCAGGCCGCCCGAGGCAGAGCTCCCCGCGAACTCCCGGAAGGGCGCCAGGATCCGGTCGATGGGCTTGGCTGGGATGACGGCGGCCGAAGCGCCGCCTACGTCGTGCGGACAACCGCTCACCGGGGCGACCTTGACCGGCCGCCACCACCGGTGACGCGGCCGAGACCCGGCTGGCGTCCATCGACTCTAATCGCTGCATGGTCGCCCTACGGTACCAGCAGGTCAGGGTCGCTGCCCGATCCGAATCGCCGTGGGCAGGATCTGCAGCGCCCGCGTGGCATCAGCCCCCGTGCAGCCACACCGCGATGTCACCGGCGGATGGCACCCGCCCCACGCTGACGACCTTGCCGTCGATGACCAGGCCGGGCGTGTTCAGGACGCCCCGCGCCGCGATCTCGCGGTAGTCGATGATCTTCACGACCTCCGCCTCCACGCCGGCCATGGCGACCGCCTCGCGAGCGTTCTCCTCGAGCCGCTTGCAGTTGGCGCAGCCGGGACCCAGGACCTCGATGGTGACCATGAAGGCACTCCTTTCAGGTGCTGACCAGGTTGAACAGGTAGCCCACGACGACGATGCCGCTGGCCACGATGACGACGAAGGTGGCGATCAGCTCACGGCGCATGACCCGGCGCAGGATGAGCAGCTCGGGGATCGAGAGCGCGGTGACGGCCATCATGAAGGCCAGGATCGTGCCCAGCGGCAGGCCCTTGCCGAGGAGCGCCTCGACGATGGGGATCGTGCCGGCCGCATTGGCGTAGAGCGGCACGCCGAGCATCACGACGAGAGGAACTGCCAGCGGATTCGAGCGACCGCCGACCTGCTCCACGAGGTCGGTCGGCATGTAGCCGTGGATGAGCGACCCGAGCGCGATGCCGATGACGACCCACGGCGCGACGCGCCGGACGATCTGACGCGTCGAACCCCAGGCGTCACGCACGCGCTGCTCCATCGTGAGCTCGATCTCGACCGCGGCACCGGAGTGGATCTCGTAGACGTAGGGCTCCACGAAGCGCTCCAGGTGCAGGCGACCGACGACCAGGCCGGCCCCGATGGCCACCAGCAGCCCGGCCACCAGGTAGGCGACGGCGATGCCTGGACCGAAGAGTCCCCAGAGGAGGACGAGGGCGACCTCGTTGACCATCGGCGCGGAGACCAGGAACGCGAACGTCACCCCGAGCGGCACGCCCGCCTCCACGAAGCCGATGAAGAGCGGCACCGCGGAGCAGGAGCAGAAGGGCGTGATGATGCCGAAGGCGGCCGCGGCCGCGGCCCCCACCACGACGTTGCGGCCGGCCAGCGTGCGACGCACGCGCTCGGGCGAGACGAAGGAACGCAGGAAGCCCACCAGCGTGACGACGCCGATGAGCAACAGCAGCACCTTGGGCAGGTCGAACAGGAAGAAGGCGAACGCGGCGCCGAAGCCGCTCGTGGTGTCGAGCCCCAGCACGTCGGAGACGAGCCAGTCGACGGCCGGCGCGAGCAGGATCCAGGCCACGAGCCAGGCCGTGACTCCGACCGCCACGACCAGCCAGAAGGGCGGATGGATGCGCCGCGCCACCAGGGTCGTCATCCGAGCAGATCCCGCAGGGCACCCGCCGCGTCGCTGATGGCGGCCTCATCCCGCTCGTAGTAGACCCAGCGCGCGTCGGCGCCGTGCCGGCTGGCCCGCACGAGCCCGGCATCCCGCAAGCGCGCCAGGTGGTTGCTGACGTTGTTCTGCCGCTCCCCGAGGGCAGCCGCCATCTCGCAGACGCAGTGCGGCCCATCCCGGAGGATGGCCAGGATGCCGGCGCGCACGGGGTCGCCTACCAGGGCCGCCACGCGGGCCGCCTCGGAGACGTCCGGGCGCTGCAGGTCGAGCCGCAGCTCGGGAACCATCGGCAGCTCAGTCCGCATCGGGCACCTGGTGGAAAAGCATCTCAGCCATGAGTGTGTCAGTCAGCGCTGAGACGGTCGCGGGCCACAGGTCACGAAGACGCGTGTCCTATCGACCTCCGGGAGATCAGACGAGCGTGGTGTCCACCCCGAAGGCATCGACGATGGCTTTCGTCTCCTCGTCGGTGAGCCCTTCCGCCCGGCCGCCGGCCACGAGGTCCATGTACTCGTAGCGGGCGCCGGTCTCCGCGTACTCGATGCGATCGACGGCCCGGGTGACAGAGACGTCGCTGCGGGCCATGACGCCGTGCTTGGACCAGACCACGATGCGGTGGCTGCGCAGGCTGGCCACGTTGGCGGCCATGAGCGTGTCTGACCCGGGAATCATGAAGGGCAGGACGCCGACGCCGGCGGGGAGCTGCACGATGGTCTCCGGCTCCCAGCGCAGCACTCGACGGTTGAAGTGCGCCTCGTCGCGGTAGGCGGGCAGGTGCGAGAGGTAGGTGATGTGCGGCGGCTGGGCATGGACGACGGCGTGGAAGTTGGTGCCCGTGCGCGCGACAGTGTCGTCGTGGACCGCAAGGTGGGAGTTCCATTCCGAGGTGAGCCGCTCGAAGAGGCGCGTGGGGGCCGTGCGCAGGGTGGCGCTCATGCCGTCCAGGGCGATCGATACGGCACCCAGGTTGGCCACCGGGTTCGTGGCGATGTCCCGCAGCCGTCGCCCCGACCCGGTGACGATGACGATGTGGCCGGCCAGGTGCGGCGCGGGGACCGGCAACTCGATGGGCTCGACGATGGGGAACTGACGGCGGATCTCGAGCGGCCAGCCGACGCAGACGGAGATGTTGCCCGCGGCGCCCTCACCGGCGTCCATCGTGGCCACGCGGCGGCCCCCCTCCCCGATGGAGGCCAGGATCTCGTCGACGCTTGGATACGGCTCGGTGAGCGCCATGTGTGAGCCTCCCTCCTGGCTTGATCGCGTGCTGGTCTCGTCGAGTGTACGAGTGCGCGCGTCAAGCGGACGGGGGAACACATCCCCGGCACCTCAGGCAGGTCGCCGCAGCGAGGCCTCCAGCGGCTCGAGCAGCCCATAGGCGAGCGTGTCCTGCCAGATGGGTCGACCGTGAGCATCCGACCTGAAGAAGACGTCTTTCCTGAAGCGCCCTTCGCGAACGAACCCGATGCGCTCCAGCGTGCGTCGGGAGGCCATGTTCTCCGGGTGGCAGCGGGCCACGACGCGATGCACCTCAAGCGTCGTGAAGGCGTGGTCGAGCCACGCCCGAGCCCCCTCGGAGGCATAGCCGCGGCGCTGGAAGCGCGGATCGACGATGAAGCCCAGCTCCCACGTCCGCAGGTGGGCCGGCTGGACGGGGTGCCACGAGAGGTGCCCGATGACCTGAGCTTCGACACGCAGCTCGAGAGCCAGGAAGCTGGACCCTCTCGACCGTTGCTCGGCCAGCCGATGGGCCATCGCCACGTCGACCGGCTCGCCGGGCTCGAAGCGGTAGACCTCCGCCTGGGAGAGGTAGGCATGGAGATCGTCGCCATCCTCGGGTCGGAAGGTGCGCACGAGCAGCCGATCCGACACGACGACCACGCGGTCGGCTGCCTCTGACATGGGGACGGGCCTCCCTGTGCGATGGCTCGCCGCGGCACCGCATCGCGGATCGAAGCTGGGGTGGCTGACTCAGGCCAGGTTCAGGAACATGAACAGACCGAGGCCGGCGGCGAGCACGACTGCGAGGACGATCGCTGCCCAGGCCGGCAGCCCGATGGCCAGGGCGAGCCAGACGACCCCGATCACGACGGCCGCCACCAGGACCACGATGAACGCAAGGATGACCAGCGCGCGCTTCTGATCCACGGACATCGGTCGTCGGGGCTTGTTCTGGGTCACGCTTCACCTCCTGCCATGCGGAGGGTACAGGCATCGACGCCGCGGCGATGCTTCGCTCGCCGTGCTCTAGGCACTCCCGGTGTACACCGCCAAGTTGGCTGCCTTCGAGACGGGCGAGGAGTCGAACGGGGGACGTGATCGCCACGGGCACCTTGCCCATCGGGGGCACTGCAGACGGCACTGCATGGTCCGCTGCCTCGCTGTAGGCTCGGAATGCCGCGTGCCACGGCGTCTGGCCAGTCGATGATCACGCGCGCATCGCGAGGTGGTGCCCTGGCCATGCGTCTCTTGTTCGCCTGTCAGCCGGTCCGCAGTCACTTCCATTCGCTGGTGCCGATCGCGCTCGAGGCGCAGGCGTTGGGTCACACCGTCGGGGTGGCGAGCGGACCCTGGCTGGAGCCGTTGGTGCGCCGTCTCGGCTTTGACTTCCTGCCCTGCGGGCTGGACTTCGACCCGGCGGACAGCCCACTCCTTCGGTTGCCCGGCCAGGAACACCTGGCTGACGCGCCGATGGTCGTGCGTCAGCTGGTCGGCTTCGCCGCTGGACTCGGCCCGCCGTTCGCGCGTGACCTGCTGGCTCGCGGTCCAGCCTGGCGACCCGACGTCATCGTGCGAGAGCCCGTCGAGTTCGGGAGTGCCATCGCCGCCGAACGCTGGCACATCCCCTACGCGAGCGTGATGTGGGCCATCTACATCAACCCCCGATTCGTCATGCGCGAGGCGTTCGCGGGCGTCTGTGGTGACTTCGGCCTCGACGCCGAGGCCGTCATCGACGGCTTCGACCGCTACCTCGTCATCAGGTACCTGCCCCCATCCTGGCAGATCGCCCTCTCGCCCGATCCGGCGGCCACGATCGCGTTCCGGACGGCGCCGTTCGACCGATCGATGGAGGACGCTTCGCCGGCGTGGCTTGCGACACCTCCCTCGCGCCGCACCGTCTGCGTCACGCTCGGCCTCAGCTTCAGCCAAGCCCCCCACGTCTTCCGCACCATCATCGATGCCTTCGACGGGCTCGATGCCCACGGCATCGTGACCGTCGGGACCGACCTCGACCCAGCCCTCGTCGGGCCCCTGCCGGCGAACGTCGTCGTGGAGCGCTATGTCCCCTTCAGCCTGCTCCTGCCCAAGTGCGACGCGATGGCCTTCCATGGCGGCTTCAACTCCCTGCATACGGCGCTCTGGCACGGGCTGCCGTCGGTCGTCATCCCGCAGGAGGGAGGCGACCAGGAACCCACCGCGCAGGCGGTCGGCGAGTTGGGGCTGGGACTCCATGTGCCGGGACCGGTCCCTCCCGCCGACGCGATCCGCAGCGCCATCGTGCGCATCCTGCGTGAGCCCTCCTTCACTGCCACGGCTCGCAGCCTGCAGGCACAGATGCTGGCTCTGCCGCCCCTCGCTGCCGCCGTGATGCGGCTTGAGGCGCTGGCGCGACCAGGAGAGGCCACGACGACCTCGCCAGCCTGCTTTCGCTAGTCGATCATGATGGCATCGGGTGCCGGGAGGCCAACGGAGCCCGCGGCGAACGAGGCAGGCAGGCGACGGTTCAGGGCGAAGTCGCGCATCGCCGCCGCACCCGAGAGGTTGAAGACCTGCGCGAAGCCGTGCTGCGCGAGGATCCGCGTGCCGACGTAGGAACGGAGCCCGGAACGGCAAGCCACGACCGTCGGCAACGCCGGGTCGAGCTCACCGAGGCGGTCACGGAGCTGGTCGAGCGGGATGTGCCTGGCGTGGGGTGCATCAGCGAGGGGCATGGAGGCGAGCTCATGTGGCTCACGGACGTCCACCACCTGATACGAGGACAGGTCGGCGTCCGGCTGGATGACCCGCGCCACGCCGTCGAGGTCGTTCTGTGCCGCGAACGCCGCCATGTGCAGGGGGTCCCTGGCTGAGCCGAACGGCGGTGCGTAGGCAAGGTCGAGGCCCGCAAGGTCGTGCACCGTGCCGCCGAAGTGCACGAGCGTGGCGATGACGTCGAGCCGCTTGTCCACGCCGGCACCCCCGACGGCCTGCACGCCGAGCACGCGGCCGGTGCCGTCCTCGTAGACGAGCTTGAGCGCGATCGACTCGGCCCCGGGGTAGTAGCTCGCGTGGTTGAAGGCCACGACGTGGACCGCTCGAGCGTCATACCCGGCCGCACGCGCGGCGCGCAGCGAGAGACCGCTGATGCCCGCGGCGCAACCGAAGACGCGCACGACAGAGGTACCCAGGACGGCTGTGGCGGGCCGCGACGTCCCCGTCGCGGCGTGCTCGCCGACGAGCCGTCCAGCGCGGTTCGCGGGACCCGCGAGCGGGACGCGCATCGAGGCACCGGTGACCCCGAACACGGACTCGGCCGCGTCGCCGACCGCGTAGATGTCCGGATCGGACGTGCGCATGTGATCGTCGGTCGCGATCCCGCCGCTTGCGCCGAGTGCAAGACCGGCATCGACCGCCAGTTGCACGTTCGGGCGCACGCCGACACCGAGCAGGACGAGGTCGGCCGGGAGGCGGGTGCGATCGGCGAGGACGACGGCCGTGACTGCGCCACCCTGTTCTTCGACCGAGGCGATGGCCCGGCCGAGCTCGAGTCGCACACCGTTGAACTCGAGCTGACGATGAAGCGGCTCGGCCATCTCTGGGTCGAGGAATGGCATCACCTGGGGCAGCATCTCGACGAGCGTCACCTCCAGCCCTTGGCGGCGGAACTGCTCGGCGGTCTCCAGGCCGACATAGCCGCCGCCGACCACGACCGCGCGGCGTGCGCCCGGCATGGCCTCGGCGATCTGGTCGGCGTCCTCGAGGTTCCGCAGCGTGAACACGCCGCGCGCCCCGGTGCCAGGGATGGGCGGGATGAAGGGAGCCGCGCCGGGCGCCAGGACGAGCTTGTCGTAGCGCTCCTCATAGGTGCGGCCGGCAGCCAGGTCCCTGACCGTCACGACCTTGGCTGCGCGGTCGATCGAGAGGACCTCATGGCGCGTGCGCACCTCGATCCGGAAGCGCTTCTCGAACAACGCCGGCCTCGCGACCAGGAGCTTCTCGCGGTCCCGGATCTCGCCGCCAAGGTAGTAGGGCAGGCCGCAGTTCGCGAAGGAGACGTAGGCGTCCCGCTCGAAGATGACGATGCGTGCCCGCTCGTTCATGCGCCGGGCGCGCGTCGCCGCGGAGGCACCGCCCGCGACCCCACCCACGATGAGGATGGTGGGGCGATCTGTGGCAGGGGTGCGATCGTCGGTCGGTCGGGTCATGGGTCGATCTCCTTGCGCGGGCAGGGACGCAGATGGGGGGTCACGTCGTATGGCGGTGTGCGATGCGCCGGTCGCGTGCGGCGATCCGGTGAGGGTGCCTCGTAGGTCGCTGGGATGCTTCAGACATGTACATGCTGATGACATACCCCCCGGCCAGTGCGGAGCAGGGCCGAAGGTCGTCCCGACGAGATCCGAATAGGCCTCGATGCGACCCGGCGGGTCGTCGCTCTCGAACCGTGGACCGGGCGCGAGCGATTCATGACCTTCGGCTCTCGCCAGATAGTTTGTGGCAGTCATATGCTATTGACATATGAATGCTGAAGATATCCATCATGGACACCATGCCCATCACGAGCGGGGATGGGTCCGCTCGGGCGGGCGACGCGGCCGCTGGCTCGAACCGTTCCTGCTGCTCCTCGTCGCTGAAGGCGAGGCCCATGGCTACGCGCTCATCGGGCGGCTGAATGAGCTCGGTGTCGCGCCAAGCGGCGTCGATGCCGGGATGGCCTACAGAACGCTCCGGGAGCTGGAGGCGGAGGGCCTGGTCGCCTCAGCGTGGGTGGCAGACAGTGGCGCACCTCGGCGCTCCTACGACCTCACGCCTGACGGTCGGCTTGCACTCCATGAGTGGAGTGCGGTCATGAAGGACCGGGCGCGGCTCATCAACGAATTCATCCCACGCTATGAGCGCCTCGATCGAGGCGAAGGAGGTTGACATGGGTTGCTGGCATGGTCATGGGTCCCACTGCGGCTGGCCGCCCCCGGCCTGGTACGGCCCAGCGGTCGACGAGGCCGAATGGCTCTACGAGCAGGACTGGCCGGTGCGCCGTCGGCGGTACCGTCGGGAACAGCCAGCCGACCCCGAGTCGACAGTGAAGTCGCTCGAGGCACGGCTGGACGAGCTCCGCGACGAGCTCCAACGCGTGGAGGCCACGCTCGGCCAGCTGCGCAGCCCGGCAGGCGGGGCACCGGAGCAGCGGTAGCGGCGGCAGGGCCGTCGGAGTCGGCCGACGATGGTGTGTCATGAGAGGTAAGACGGCCGCGGCCCCACGGGCCCTTGACCACGCCTCCATGACGCCGGCGTCACCGATCGCCTTCGGTCCGGTCCGCTCCCGGCGCCTGGGGTGGAGCCTGGGCATCAACAACGTCCCTGCCAAGACATGCACGTATGCGTGCGTCTACTGCCAGGTCGGCGCGACGGACCGGGCGCGACTCGAGCGAGAGCCCTTCTTCGAGCCAGGCATGATCGTGGACGCCGTCCGCGAGCGTCTTGCGCAGTGTCGCGCAACGGGCCAGAGCATCGACTTCGCCACGTTCGTCCCGGACGGTGAGCCGACACTCGACCTGCATCTCGGCGAGGAGATCCAGGGCGTGGCGGCCCTCGGTTCGCAGGTCGCCGTCCTGACGAACGGGAGCCTCTTGTGGCGGGAGGACGTCCGGACCGAGCTCATGTCCGCCGCCCAGGTTTCGCTCAAGGTCGACACGGTCGACGAGGAGACCTGGCGGTGTCTGAACCGTCCGATCGGCCACCTCGATCTGGCGACGGTCCTGGACGGCATGCGCCGTTTCGCCCTCGAATACCGGGGCGACCTGGTCACCGAGACGATGCTGGTGGCCGGGCTCAACGACGACGAGGCCTCGCTCATGCGGACAGCCGCCTTCGTGAGCGCGCTCGAACCGCTGTGCGCGTACGTGGCGATCCCGAGCCGACCACCCGACGAGCCCTGGGTCCAGCCGCCAGGCCCCGACGATGTCCACCGCGCAGCGGAGATCTTCCGAC
>JBFYUV010000338.1:0-16172 GCA_041299865.1 Chloroflexota bacterium | reverse complement strand
GCCTGCTCGAAGGGCAGCCCGAGGTTCACCTCGCGGATGACGCGGTTGAACTCGGTGGAGATAGGCGGCTGCGTCTCACGCACGACGAGCTCGATGGCCTGCAGGAACGAGGCACCGGCGCGCAGGGCATTGGCGACGAGGGTGATGGTATCCGCGAGGTGGTCGTTGAAGGCTTGCAGGCGCTTGGACTTGCGCCGGTTCACCCAGTAGCGCGGCACCCACCAGCCGACGATGACGGCCACCAGGAGGGCCAGCGGGTTGTCCAGGCCCGGCAGCAGGGTCTTGCCGATGAGGAAGGTGACGAGCGGCGCGCCGATCACGGCAGCTGTCCGCAGAGCCAGGTACTCCGACGGCCGGAGTTGCAGGTCCGCGCGGGCCAGCTCGCGGGCCATGTCGCTGCCCCAGTCGCGCCGCTCCACGACGCGATCGACGCCGGCAGCAGCGCGCCCACCGAAGATACTGGCGCGGATCGACTTGCGCCCCGGGGATCGGTTGTCGCGGGCCAGCACCGCGGCCTGCGTGACCTGCTCGATGCGCTCGGTGGGGGAGATGCGCCGACTGCCGAAGATGCCGAAGAACAGCAGCATGACCGCGGCAGCGGCAAGGATGGCAACGATGACTGCAGGTTCCATGGCCTGGCCTAGCTGCGGTATCCGAAGAGCGCGGGTGGCAGGCTGATGCCCATCACCTCGAACTTCTCAGTGAACTTGGGGCGGATCCCGGTCGGCTTCAAGCGGCCCTGGATCTGACCCTCGACCACGCCCGTCTGCTCGAAAGTGAAGACCTCCTGCATGACGATGACGTCTCCCTCCATGCCCTGCACCTCGGTGATGCTGGTGATGCGGCGGGTGCCGTCCTTGAGGCGTGACTGGTGGACGATGAGGTCCACGGCTGATGCGACCTGCTCGCGGATGGCACGCAGGGGCAGGTCCACGCCGGCCATGAGCACCATGGTCTCGACGCGCGAGAGCATGTCGCGTGGGCTGTTGGCGTGGCCCGTGGACATGGAGCCATCGTGACCGGTGTTCATGGCCTGCAGCATGTCGAGGGCCTCGCCGGATCGGACCTCGCCGACGATGATGCGGTCGGGACGCATGCGCAGGGAGTTGCGCACCAGCTCCCGGATGGGGATGGCACCCTTGCCCTCGATGTTGGGCGGCCGCGACTCGAGCGTGACGACGTGCTCCTGGCGGAGCTGCAGCTCGGCGGCATCCTCGATGGTCACGATCCGCTCGTCGTTGGGGATGAACGAGGACATCACGTTGAGGGTGGTGGTCTTGCCCGAGCCGGTGCCGCCGGAGACGAAGACGTTGAGGCGCGCCTCGACGCAGGCCTTGAGGAAGTCGAACATCTCGGGCGTGGCCGTGCCGAAGCGGATGAGGTCGTCGACCGTGAACGGCGAGGCCGCGAACTTTCGGATGGTGATGACTGGCCCGACCAGGCTCAGCGGCGGGATGATGGCGTTGACACGGGAGCCGTCCGTCAGACGGGCGTCGACCATGGGGCTGGATTCGTCCACTCGGCGGCCGATGGGGCTGATGATGCGGTCGATGATGCGCATCACGTGGTCGTCGTTCTGGAACGAGAGGTTGGTCAGCTCCAGCTTGCCGGCCCGCTCGATATAGACCTGGCGCGGGCCGTTGACCATGATCTCCGTGATGGACTCGTCCCGGAGCAGCGGCTCGAGAGGCCCCAGGCCGACGATTTCGTCGGTGATCTGCTCCAGCATGCGGACGCGCTCGGCGCGCGTGAGGGCGAGGCCCTCCTCGTCGACCGCGACACTGAAGACCTCCTCGATCTGGCGGCGTACCTCCACCTGGTTGCTGAGGTCGAGCTTGGGGTCGAGGTCCGAGATGACCCGTTGCTGGATGCGGTACTTGGTGTCACGAAATGACTCGCGCACCGGGACCTGGGACATCATCCGCGAGGGCATCGGTGGAGGCGGCGGGTAGGACGTGGGCGGCGGTGCCATGCCCGGCGGCGGTGCCATGCCCGGCGGCGGGACGGGCGGACCCGCCATGGGGCCACCCTCGCGGGCGGGCTTGGCGCTCTCGATGCGCTTCAGCAGCGACATGACGACATCTCCCTAGCGAGGATCCATGACGACGGTCACCGCCGTCCGAAGAGGGGCTTGCGGGCTTTCTCTTTCTCTGCCTCAGTCTCCGTGGAGGCAGCCTCCGCGACGAGTGCGCGCGAGATCTTGAGGATGTCCTCGCTCACCGGCGCCTGGCTGTTGCTCCACACGAAGGGCACACCCCGATTGAGGGCGTAGACGACGGTCCGGCCATCGGAGACGACCTGGTGGTCGATCTTGCGACCGACGGAAGACTCGACGTCTGCGACGCGGATCCCGAAGGCTGAATCGGCCCGGTTGAGCACGAGCTTGATGCGCTCGCTGTAGCCGAGTTGCTCAGCCACCTCGAGGAAGAGCCGGATGTTCTTGATGTTCGAGATCTCAAGGGTGAGGATGGTCAGGATGACGTCGGAGGTGTCCAGCAGCGCCAGCGTCACGTCGTTGAAGTGCGGCCAGAGGTCGATGACGGTGAAGTCGTTCGTGGCTCGCAGGCGGTTCATTACGCGGCGCACCTGGTCGACAGTGACCAGCTCGGCCATCTCTGGGCTGGGCGGCGCCAGCAGCACCTTGATTCCCGTGCTGTGATTGATGAGCGTCGTGTCGACGAGCTCCTCATCGGTGGCACCCGGGTCGGCGACGACATCGATGATGGACTTGTTCTTGGGGTTCAGGTTCAGCAGCACCCCGACGTCGCCGAACTGGAACGATCCGTCCACCAGCGTCACGGTCTGGCGCTGCTCGCCGGCGAGGGCCACGGCCAGGTTCACAGCCAGCGTCGTGCGCCCCACGCCGCCCTTCGGAGCGAAGAGCGTGACGATCCGGCCGTCCTTCCGGCCCGCGTCACCGGGACCGCCAGGCACGCCCGGTACCGTCATGACCATGCGGCTGCGCTTCAGCTTCTCGCGAGAGTGCACCTGGCGGATGGACGTCGTGAGCTCATCCGAGCTGAAGGGCTTGACGAGGAACTCCCGTGCGCCTGCCAGCATCGAGCGCCGCAGGTAGTCCGCCTCACCCTGGACGCTCATCATGATGATGGAGGTGGCTGGGAAGGTCGCTGAGACGCGCTCCGTCGTGGCGATGCCATCCATGCCCGGCATGTTGATGTCCATGAGCAGGATGTCCGGCGCCAGCTTGCCCGCGAGCTCCACGGCCTCGTCGCCCGACGAAGCCGTGCCGACGACCTGGATGTCACTCTCGAACGAGAGCAGCTTGGTGAGATGCTCTCGGGTCTCGGAGATGTCGTCGACGATGACGACGCGAATCTGCTCGCTCACGCTCGGTTCCTCATGGCCGCGGCGACGACTCAGCCGGTGCGGGTGCCACAGGGTAGCCCGGCCGCACCGTTTTGGCCAGCCCGCGCATCTCTAGGCAGGACACACGAGTGTCCGGGCGCAGATCGACCGAGGCTTGACAGCACGTGCAGGCTCCCAACTGATGTGTGACAGGTGTCACCAGAATCCTAGGCACCACCCCCGGGTCCGGCGACATGACTATCGGGCTACTCGGCATAGGAGGAGCGGGCCCGCGGCCACCCATCGGAGCGCTCCATGAACCCGCGAGCGGTAGCGAGAGCGGCGCCCGGCTATCATTTCCCCGCACATACCCAGCACGCCAGCCTGAGGTCCTCGCATGCCGCAGATCAGACTGCGGAAGCTGCGCAGACGTCTGGGGCTCTACGAGCCGCCGGCTCCACCGCCAAAGCCCATGGACTCCGCCAGCATCCGCCAGCGCCGCAGCGTCTTCGAGACCCTGCCCGCCTATCCAGCCTGCCCAGAAGGCTGGCGGACCGGCGCGCCGGACTTCGTCATCTTCGGTGCCCAGAAGTCGGGCACGACCTGGTGGTTCCGCCTCATCGAGCAGCATCCTGGTGTCGTCCAGCCTGCCCACCAGCGACCGGAGCTCCACTTCTTCGACCGGCTCTGGGCAGAGTGGCCGGCCCGCGAGGCCATCGAGCGCTACCACCGCTACTTCCCGCGGCCACCCGGCAAGCTCATCGGCGAGAAGACGCCGGAATACCTGTCGTGCCCATGGGCACCACCAATGGTCAAGCTGGCCGCACCTGAGGCGCGGGCCATCGTCCTGCTGCGTGACCCCGTGGCGAGGTACATCTCTGGGCTCAGCCACTATGACCGTGGGGGCATGGTCGAGGAGGAGGACGGCCTTGAGCGGGCCTTCGGCGACCGCCTGCGTGTCGTCACCGACGCCATCTCGCGAGGCATGTACGCGACCCAGCTCGAATGGCTCATGGAGGCCTACTCGGAAGACCGCCTGCTCGTCCTGCAATACGAACGCTGCGCCAGCGACGCTGCCGGGCAGCTCGCCCGGACCTATACCTTCCTGGGTCTTGCGGCGCACAGGCTGCCGGCGGAGGAGCTGGCTCGACCGCGGAACCAGGCCAAGCTGGAGAAGGTCGCCGTGCCCGAGGAGCACCTCGAGCTGCTGCGTCACTACTATCGCCCGGAGGTCCGGCGCCTTCTCGAGCTGACGCGGGAGATCGACCTCTCCCTCTGGCCGGACTTCGGCGACCTCGACTGACGGGCGGCCCGTCTTCGCCTGGCTCGCGGGTCTCCTAGGGTCTTCGGCCCCGCGGGGCCACCAGCTCCAGCGTCTGCCCATCGTCGCGGATGCTCAGGCCGAGACCCATCGCCCGGGCGCGGAGACTGATCTCAGCGACGCGATCCGGGGGCAGCGACCTGGCCACCGTGCGTGCGTCGCGATCCTGCGAGCGCTTCTCCTCCATCATGGCCAGCAGGACCGGTGGCGTCTCGTTGGTCCGTGAGCCGGTCGCCGACGTGGCCTCGGCTCCGCCATCAGGCCTGACCAGCGGCCAGGTACCCGCAACGGTCACCGCCAGCTCGCGCTCCGACCAGTCGAGACGGACGATCACCGATGGTGGCCGCAGCGCCAGGTAGCCGGAGATGGCCTCGTCGATGCTGCGAAAGACGACGCTTTCGACGTCCGGGTCCAGCCGACCCTCGATGCCCTGTGAGGCGAAATCGACGCTGATGCCCGAGCGCCGGCCACGGTCGCTGGCGGTGCGCCGGATGGTGGGGCCCAGGCCCAGGTCGTCGAGGACCATGGGCCGGATCTCGAAGATGAACTCCTTCGTGGCGTCCAGCGCCTGTTGCACGAGGCGTCGCAGGGCCTCGATCTCGTCCCTGGCGCGCGCGTCGCCCTTGTTCATGAGGCGCTCGACGATCTCGGCCTGCAGCCCGATGTTGGCGATCGACTGGGCGGGACCATCGTGGAGCTGCCTTACGATGTCGCGGCGCAGCACCTCCTGGCTGCGGAGGGCCAGCATGGGCTGGTCGTCCACCTGGGGGCTGCGGGCGCTCGCGGCGACGGCCAGCGCTCGGAGGCCGACGGAGGCCACGGGTGTCGGCCGGACCGTGGTGCTCCCCAGGGCAGCGAGGCTGTTGTCGATCTCGACGAGACGTTGCAGGAAGCGTGCCAGGACGCGCTGCTTGCCCTCCAGCACCTGGCGCTGGGCATCGAAGAGCAGCTCGCGTCGCGTCAGCGCCAGCAGACCCGCCTGGGTCTCGCGAAGCTGTCCAGTCTCGGGCGTCCCGGAGCGTTCCAGGCCCTCCAGATCGGCCTCCATCCTGGCGCGACGGCCCTCGTGACGCTCGATCTCGATGAGGACCTGCTCCATGAGCATGTCGATCTCGCTGTTCTCGCCCTCGATGCGGCGGATGTCGGCCTCGAGCTCAGCTCGCAGGTTGGCCACGCCGACCGCTTCGCCGCCGACAGTCCTGACCAGCGGCACGTCCGGCCGCGGCAGCCCGCCAGGCGATGGCTCGGGCGGAGGGCCGGGCGGTGACCCAGGCGGGTTCAATCCTCGGGGATCCTGATCCATCCCTGCTTCATGGCGTAGACGACGGCCTGGGTGCGGTCGTTCACCGAGAGCTTGCGAAGGATCGAGCTCATGTGGTTCTTGACCGTCTGCTCGCTGATCGATAGCGCATAGGCGACCTGCTTGTTGGTCATGCCCTTGGCGATGTTGTCCAGGATCTCGACCTCGCGCGGCGACAGCGGTGCGAAGATGGGCGCTGCCTCCTGGCCGTAGATGGCCAGCTCACGGAACTCCTTGAGCACGCGGTTGGCGACCGAGGGGCGAGCGAACACCTTGTCGTTGATGAGGTACTCGCCGCCATTGACACGCCGGATGATGGTCACGAGGTCCTCGGGCGAGATGTCCTTGAGCAGGAACGCGGCCGCACCGGCCTTGATGGCCTCGAAGAGCTGGTCCTCATCTTCTGTCGTCGCCAACGCGATGATGCCCGCGCTGGGCACCTCGCGCTTCACGCGCTGGGTCGTCTCGATGCCTCCGGGCGCAGGCAACGACAGGTCCAGCAGCACGACGTCCGGTGTGGTCTCGCTGGCCGCGTCAACAGCCGATCGGGAGTCGTATGCCTCGGCCACGACCTCGAAGTCGCTCTCCGCCTCGAGGATCTGCCGCATCCCGACACGGAACAGGGCGTGGTCATCAACAAGCAGGATCTTGACTCGCAGGCCGGGTGTCCGCCGGTCCGGCCCGCCTCGGCGCCGATCTGGTCCTGTGTACTCGCCCGGGGTCATTCGACTCTCCTCTCCCTGGAGCTCGACGCGAGCCGGATCATCGTGCCTGCGCCTGTGCGTCGGAGTATAGGTGCTGGCGGTGCCGCTTCCGTGCTCGGTCTCACGTCGCCGGGCATGTCTCCGACAGCCGGATGAGCCATGCGGTCGCCTGACCTTCCTCGAGGGGCACTGGCGGTCCATCTTGACATCCCAGCGCGCCTGGATCGAGCAGATCGGCCGGGTAGCGCCCACGCCCGTCCACGACGACGATCCACGGGGCCTCGAAGCGGCGGCTCAGCTCCATGACCGACGCCAGGTCCTCGTCTGGTAGCACGATGGCGTCACGGTCCAAGGCGTCGGCGATCACCCTGGGGTGGTCCGTGATGATGGTGGCCGGTACCGACTGGCCCTCCTGCTCGGCGACTGACGCGATGGCGCTCGCGATGGCCGTGTAGCGTGCCTGACGCCCCCTGGACTGGTCGGCGACCAGGCTGAGCTGCAGGCTGCCCAGCACCGCGGCGATGACGATGAGCGTGATGGGGCCGATCACCACGTTGGCCTGGCGCCAGCCGCGCATCCTCGAGATGCGTGCCAGCAGGGCGTCGCTGCCCAGCACGGCCATGACGAGGAGGGCCACCAGGAGCGGCCCCGAGGCGTGCAGGAAGGTCCCCCAGCGGGTCGCCACCGGGAACAGGAGCGCCGTGCTGACGAACGTCAGGATGCCGCTCGCGAGGAGTGCCACGAGCGCCGTCGGCCGGCGCAGTGCCGACGAACGGTGCATCGCCAGCAACGCGACGAGGCCGATGAGGCCGATCGGGAAGGCCGGCAGCAGCAAGGCGTCGCGGAAGCCGGCCCAGGCCGCGGCCACGGGGTTCCCCAGCACCGTCGCCAGGCCCTGGTCGAGGTATCTGCCCAGGTTGGGCCGGTCAGCGAAGGCGAAGATGTCCTCGTTGCGGACGAGGACCATGTTCTCGAGTGCCTGACCAGGGAAGGGGCTTCCGAACTCGAGCGTGTTGCGGGCCAGCCAGGGGACGACAACGAGGAGTCCGCCGACCACGACCGGCCACAGTCGGCGGACGGCCTCCTGCAGGCGGGTGCCGGGCGGCCTCGACCGCAGGGCCCACGCCAGCACCAGCAGCAACGTGAGCCCCAGCCAGATGGCCTCCTGGCGCGACAGATAGGCGAGGCCCATCAGGACGCCGAGGACCATGCCACCGAGCCGGGTCGGACCCCCGGCTGGTGAGGCTGGCGCGCCGTCACGGATCCCCAGCCATGGGGGGATGATCAGGACCGCCATGAGCGAGAAGACCAGGTACGGAAGGTACGAGTCGGGAACGGCAGACGCGAGCACGAGCGGACCGAGGATGGCCGCCAGGACCCCAGAGGCGATGGCCACTGCCCCAGTGCGCCGGGCGTCCAGTCCCGCGCCTCGGGCGGCGCCTCGCGCGACCGCCCAGGTCAGTGGCGCCACGAGAGCGCCCAGCAGGGCGCTGCCCACCTGGGCTGCCCACCAGGTCGGCCCCAGGAACGTCATGGACAGTGCCGAGACCAGGCTGCTCATCGGCAGCCACAGCTCGAAGGCCGGCTTGGGCACGACCAGGGGGCCCGTGGCATAGCTCCACGCCGCGTGGCTGACGAGTCCCTCGCCGCGCACCAGGCTGCCGGCAACGTCAGCGTAGTAGGCGCTCGGCTCCGTGCCAGGCATGGGGATCTGGCCGGCCGCTACCAGCCTGATCGCGAGTGCCAGCAGGTACAGGCCCGCCAGCACCAGCACGCTCCGAAGGGCGCCATGGACGGCGGCGTCCCGACCGGTCGATGGCGTGGTCATCACGATGAGCAGCGCTCGTCGTCATCCGCCAGGCAGACGGCATAGAGTGCCGCGGCCGGGAGGGTCGAGGCCTCGGGGTCGGCGCCCGTGCCATCTGGGATCACGTCGGCTTCATCAAGCCTCACCGTGACGAGTGGGTCGGATAGCCAGGGCGGCTGCGTCTCGCCGGCCAGGATCGGTCGCAGGCCGGCCGTGATGTGGTCGCCCTCGAGCACGAGCCACCGAGCGCCGTAGAGCCGCAGGGCCTCCTCGACGACTGGCAGGGGATCGTCCGGCGTGACGATGCCCGACCAGCCGCCGTGATAGCGGTAGGCTCCGGCATCGGGGCTCATGACCACGTCGCCGGATCGGCCGCGCACTGCCAACCCGGCCAGGATGTCCGTGCGGGCACCCTGCTCGCGGTCCCAGGCCCGGATGGTGATCAAGGTCGCGGCCACCGACACCACCAGCACGACACCTACGGCCATGAGTGTCAGGTTCCGTGTCGCGGTCTCGGCCTCCCATAAGGGCCGCCGGGCAGCGACCCAGCCTACGATCGCCGCGATCCCCAATATGGCCAGGAGATAGGCGTGCGGGACCAGGGCCACGGCAGAGTGGAGGAATGTTCCGTAGGGCACGTGGACTGCAGAGACGAGGGCGCTGAAGGCCAGGAGCGCGAGAGCGTAGACCGACCAGGGCAGGAAGGCGAGAGCGCGCCGCTGCCGCCAGGCGCCGACCGCGAGTGGTGGGACGAGGATCACCAGCAACGGTGCCGCGGCCAGGGTCCGGAGAGCGCCGACCAGCCCGTCGACCCGGCTCCCGATGAGGGCCAGGGGTCCCTGCGCCAGGAACGACGACAGCGTCGTCTCCGAGCTGACGCTGTAGAGCTCTCGATACTCGCGGATGAAGAGGATCCGGCCACCTGCCGACGACGGCGACAAGGACCCGAAGACCTCGACTTGGCGTACCAGCCACGGCGTCACCACGAGCACGAAGCCGGCCGCGCAGGCCAGCGCCGGCCACCATCCGATGCGGGACAGTCGCGGCGGACGCAGCAGGTCGGCGGCGAAGGCCAGCGCATAGGGCACCCCCAGGAGGACGCCGTCGTTGCGCGAGAGGAACGCCACGCCCACCACGAGGCCGCCCAGCGCGAACGAACGCCGGTCGCCGCGCAGTCCCCGGGCGCAGAGCCACAGGGCCAGCGCGCCCAGGAGCATGAAGATGGCGAAGTTGTCAGGCTGACCGAGGTACGGTGCCACGCCACCCGGCACGGCCACGAGAAGGCCCGCCAGGGCGGCCTGCCAGCGTGCCAGTCCGGCGTCACGGCCGATGACCCAGGTCAGCGGCGCCACGGCTGCTGATGCCAGCCAGAAGGGCAGGGCGGAGGCGGTGGCCGTCGGACCCAGGAGCCAGATGAAGGGCACCTGGATGAGGGCTGCCAGGGGCATCCAGTGAGCGTTCGAGGGGATGGGCAGCACACCCTCGGCCGGTAGCCTGCCGCCCACCTCCACGAAGTTCCAGATGTAATCGACCTGGAAGCCGTGCCCGGCCGCGAGCTCGCGAGCCAGGTTGGCGTAGTAGTAGGCATCCGGGTAGGCCGGCTCGGCGAAGAGTGATGCCACGAGCAGGCGTGCCACGATGGCGACGCCGAAGAGCAGGAGCGGGACCGCCATGACCGCCCCACAGTAGCAACGCGCGCTCGCCGACCCGGGGGGTACGGATGGGCTAGGCCCCGAGGCGATGGTGGTGGCATGGGGTGTGCCTGGGTGGGTTCGTGATGGGACGAACGGGTCATCCGCCGGCAGCCACCCTCACGTCTACGCTGGCCGCGTCGATGATGCACCTGTCCACGACCGACCCTCGCACTGACCGACCAGCAGCCTCCACGAACCATGTGCCGGTCCGTCCCAGCGTCACCATCGTGCTGCCGACCTACAACGAGGCGCATCGCATCGGGCCGGCTCTCGACGAGCTCTTCGGCTGGCTTCGGCGCGGTGGACAGCCGCGCACCCTCGGTCGGTCCTCGGACGAACTGGGGGAGTGGGACGTCCTCGTCGTCGACGATGGCTCGGACGACGACACTGTCGCCATCGTGGAGGCCCGGCCCGAGGCGCAGGTCTCCACCGTGGCCGACAACAGCGGCACGGCGCGGTTGTGCGTCCTGCGCCGGCCCCACGGGGGCAAAGGTGCGGCGGTCACGGCGGGCATCCTCGCCGCCCGCGGCGACCTCATCATCTTCGCCGACGCCGACATGGCCACGCCTCCCGACCAGATCCCGCTGTTGACGGAGGCGCTCCTGCGATGCGATCTCGCGCTCGGCAGTCGCATCCAGCCCGACGGGTCGGACCGCCGCGCCAGCCAGCCCCTCTACCGACGCCTGCTGGGGCGTGTCTACCGGTCGATGGCCGGCGTCTGGGTGACCGGCGACGTGCCGGACACGCAGTGTGGCTTCAAGGGCTTCCGACGCGACGCGGGCCGCGACATCTTCGGCCGCCTGCGAACGGGTGGCATCGCCTTCGATGCCGAGGTCATCTACCTGTCCCGCCGCCTCGGCTACCGTCACGTTGCCGTGCCGGTGATGTGGCATGACATCCGTGGCTCGCGCATGCGGGTGCGCCCTCGCCTGGCGCTGGGCGTGCTGTGGGACCTGCTGCGCATCCCCATCCTGCATCGCGACGTGCGTCGCCAGTCGACGCCACCCGCCCGTCGATCGTCCTGACGCCTCACCCGGCCAATCCCAGGTCGCGACCTGACCCGGTCGCCGGACTGCTCCGGCGTCGTCCCGACACCTGTGCCTACACTGCGGGCGCCACATGGTCTCTGCCGACATGCCCCCAGTCCTGCGCCACGGCAGTCCCTCGCGACTGCTCCGACTGCCCTTCGGCGACATCCCCCGTCTCGACTGGGACCGCCTCTATGCGGTAACGCCCGCCGCCACGCCCTTCTCAGCCTGGACGTTCCACCGCGCCTGGTGGGATGCCTTCGCCACGACTGCCGAGGAGCACTACCTCGTCATGGATCCCAGCGCGAGTGCCATGCCATCGGCGAGCGGCAGTGGTGGGGGGGCCATCTCGGCCATCGTGCCCTTGATGATGCGCGAGTCGGGCGGCTCCACGGCTGCCGACGGGCCAGGCCTCGAACTTGGATCTGCCGACTCTCTCGGGCGCGACGGCGGTCGGTCGCTGCGCACGCTCTACTTCGCGGCCTCCTATCACGCCGACTACGCCACGCTGCTGGCATCTCGCGCTGACCTCGCTGCAGTCGCGGCCAGCCTGGCCGGGCACCTCGCCGAGCAGCTCGCGGCTGGGGTCTGTGACGCCGTCGACCTGCGTCGCCTCGCGGAGACCGACCCGGCCCTGGGCCTCCTGGCAGCAGCCTGGCGTGAGCTGGGGCCGGCCTACGAGGCCGTGGTGCGCCTGGAGCCGGAGGATGTCTGCCCTGTCGTCGATCTCGCCACCGACTGGCACACACAGCTCGAGCGACTCGACAAGAAGACGCGCCACGAGGTCCGGCGCAAGCTCCGCCGCGCTGAACGCCAGGGCCCCGTGGAACTCCGTTACCTGCCGTTGGACGGAGAGTCGGCCGACCGCTTCATCCGTTTGCACCAGGCGCGCTGGGGAGCAGCCGGCCTCTTCGCCGCGGGGGACGACGGCGACCGCAGCCGTCTCTTCCTGCGGCGGCTCGCGGAGCTCGAAGCGGCCGAGGGGCCAAGGGCCCGCTTCCACCTTGGCGAGGTCACGGTCGGAGGCCAGGCGGTCCACGCCCTGGCGGGCTTTGCCAGCGGCGGCACGTGCTACTTCTACAACGCCGGGATGGACCCTGATGCTCGCGACCTCTCGCCGGGCATCGTGGGCACGGCCACCTATCTTCGTGACCGCATCGAGCGCGGGGACCGACGCTTCGACTTCCTGCGTGGCGACGAGGCCTACAAGTACGAGTGGGGCGCGAACGATGTGCGCCTCACCCGACTGGTCATCGAGCCTGCGACGCCCTCCTGAGTGGGCCGGACCTCACGGTGCAACCCCCACTGGCCGACCTTGGCGCGCCCATCGCCGATGCCGCCGGCAACGACGTGCGCGATACGGTGTCAGCTGCGAACGACGGCCCAGTAGCGTTCTGCGGCGCCGTTGCCGACGCGTCCGTTGTCAGCGATGCGGGCTGCATAGCTGGTCACGGCGTCGAGCATGCCCTGCTCGTCGTCGAAGAGGCGCTCGACCTGGCTGGCATAGAGCCGCAACCCGGCCAGCTTGCGCTCCAGCTGGTCGCTGATGTCCGCGTAGCGGGCCTCCATGACCAGGCCGGCCGGCAGCCCGACACCCTGGTCGGCCATCGCCTCCGGACCGGACAGGCCTGTCCACCACGCGTACGGGAAGTCCTCGTAGAACGAGAGGCTGCCCGCGAGGCTCGGGCTCGGCATGACCCAGCCCTCACCTTCGGCGATCAGGGACAGGACGGCGTCCCTGCAGAGGCGATGATCGACGTGGCCGCCGACGGCCGCGGGGGCGTAGACATGCTGCGGCTCGAGTCGCAGGATCTCGCGACGCAGGATGTCGATGGGGGGCTCGTCATCCTCGAATGGCAGGCCCAGGAGAGCCTCGTCGCCCTCGTAGCCGCGGTGGACCGCGTCGGGCAGGTCGAGGGCAACGACGGCCGCCTCGACGAAGTAGGCGTAGCGCTCATCCTCGGCCTTGCGCCTCGTGGCGACATCGGCGGAAGCGAGGTCGTACATGGCAAGGGTGCCCTGCGTGGACACGTCATCCCGCAGGGGCCGGCCTTCGTGCGCGTCGTTGGTGATGTTGGCGCTGCGGGTCCAGGCGGCGCGCTGCCAGAACTGGCGAGCCTGCGTGTTGGCACGGTCCTGGGTCGCCACGATCCGTGACGGGTCGGCTTCCCAAGGCGCGCCCGATCCCGCATGTGTCGTCACCGGGTACTCGGCCGCGATATTGGAGCGATTGAAGGCCTGGCTGTTGGGCCACAGCGCCTTCGTCCCGAAACCCAGCGCTTCGCGCTGGTAGTCCGCGAGGTCGATGCCCCTGGCCTCGCCGCCCGAGTAGACGGTGAGGATGGTCACCGATTGACCCAGCTCGCGCAGGCTGGCGATCAGGCCACCGCAGGACAGGGCGACATCGTCGGGATGGGGGGCGACGAAGACGTGCGTCACGCGGGCGAGGATAGCATCGGCTCGAGCGAGCCGACCGACCGCTCAGTCCGGGTGGCCCTGGCTGCCCACGAGCGGCACGAAGACGCAGGCTTCGCCGACCAGCGTTTCGACTCCGTCGGCGCTGCGTCGCACGATGGTCAGGCGCTGCGTGTGCCGCGAGCCGATCGGGATGACCAGCCGGGCGCCTTCAGCCAGCTGATCCACAAGTGCCTCAGGCACGGCCGGTGCGCCGGCCGCCACGACGATGCCGGCGTACGGGGCGCAAGGTCCGAAGCCGAGGCTGCCATCACCGACCACGACGTCCACCTCGTAGCCGAGCGCTGCCAACCTCCGCCGAGCCTCATCCGCGAGCCTGGTGTCGCGCTCGATGGAGATGACCCGCGCGCCCATCTGTGCCAGCACGGCCGCCTGGTAGCCGGAGCCGGTGCCCACGTCGAGGACGGTCGGCCGCTCATGGGACCACGGCCAGGCCTCGGTGAGGGCCAGCGACTCCGTCATGCGCGCCACCATGTACGGCTGCGAGATGGTCTGGCCACGACCGATGGACTGCGCCCCGTCGTCGTAGGCGCGATCGAGCCGTCCGGCAGGCACGAACGCCTCGCGTGGCACGAGCCCCATGGCAGCCAGCACAGCGCCATCCCTGATGCCTCGCGAGGCCAGCTGCTCGCTGACCATCCGTGCCCTCGCGACGGCGAAACGCTCCCCGCCCTCGACCAGGCCGCCCTCCGATGTCACGGCACGGCCGTGTCGTGGACTAGCCGGCTGGGCTGGCCGACGGCCCGGACGGCGTCTCGCTCGCGGCAGGGGTGGGAGCCTGCGTCGCGGCCGCGGTCGGCTCGGGAGTCGGTGCCATCGTCGGCTCAGGGGTGGCCGCTACCGTGGGCTCGGGTGTTGGAGCCGGCGTGGCGGCCGCGGTCGGCTCAGGGGTGGCTGGTGACGTGGGTTCGGTCGTCGCAGCTGCCGTCGGGCCCGCACTAGCCGACGCGGCCGGGCTGGCGGATGCAGCCGGGCTGGCGACCAGGCTCGGCGCGGGCGACACGACCGGTTCGTCGTCTCCGCCACCCAGGAGTCCGTTGCCACCCAACAGGATGGCCCAGGCGAAGATGAGGGCGAAGACTGCGACGATGATGGCGACCCACCACTTGCTCACCGGATCATCCACGTAGTGCGGCTGGTCTGGTCCTTCGGTGGCCGCTGCTGGCGCCACCGCTGCGGCCGGGCGACCCTTGGCCGACTTGGCAGGGACCTGGGACGTGGACGCTGCTGTCGATGTCGCGGGTGCAGCGGCCCCGGTCGCGGACCCCCCGGCGCCGGCGGCAGGAGACAGGTCCTCCGGCTCGGGCACGGAGGCCCCTGCGATCTCGCTGGCATCCGCCACCACCTCATCCGGTTCGAGGTCCGGTGGCATGGCAGCGTCCGCGGCTGGCTCGGGCGACGAGGATCCGTCAGGTGCGGCCCCTTCCGGTCTGTTCTGGTCGGTCATGCGGCGTGGCTCTCCCTGGTCGGCCGTCGGCGGTCCTGTGGGCGGCCCCTGGTGCGGTCCCGGACGCGGTACTGCGGGTTCGGGCAGGACGCTGTGGTCTCGATTATCGCGGTGACGCGCCCGGCCTGTGCGGACCCCGTGTTCGACCCCCGTGGGCCTGGTGACTGCGCGGCTCAGGCCTGCCCGGCTCAGGCATCCCGGACCGCGGGCAGCGCGGCAGCGAAACCTGCCGCCACGATGGTCAGCAGGCCGGTCGCGGCGATGATGAGACCGGCATCGACGTGGTCGGCGAGCACGGAGCTCACAGCCATGGCCCCGGTGAGAGCGCCCATGACGATGCTCGAGCGGATGGCCACGACGCGTCCCATGAGACCGGCAGGCGTGCGTTCCGCGAACAGTGTCTGGCTGGGGATGACGTACACGAGGTTGAAGATGCCGATGGTCACCGCGGCCACCACCGCCAGGACCTCGTTGGACGTGAGGCCGAGGACGACGGTAGCCAGGCCCATGATCAGGAAGCCGGTCACCACCAGCCATCCCTTGCGCAGGCGCGCACCGATTGCGCCGACCACGAAGCCGCCCACCAGGTTGCCCAGGCCGATGGCGGCCTCGATGACCGCATAGCTCTCCGGGTAGGGGATAGTGTTGCCATCGAGCGAGCGCTCGGCATAGACGACCATCAGCGCCAGCGTCGCGCCGATCGACAACTGGGCCAGGACGCTGACCATCGTGTTCTGGAAGAGTGCTGTCTCACGTCGCAGGAAATGCCAGCCCTCCCGCAGCTCTATGGTGAAGGCCGCGATGGCGCCGACCACTCGTGGTCCGACCTCCCGCGCGACCGGCGGCACGATCAGGCCAGCCAGCAGCACGGCGCTGACGAGGTAGGTCACAGAGTCGACCCAGAAGGCCAATGCCAGGTTCGTACCCAGGAAGGCCACGAAGACGCCCGCCAGCGGGTAGCCGGCGATGTCAGCCACGGTCTCGCCGGTCCAGATGGCGCCGTGAGCGGGCGTGTGGTCCTCGCGGCGGACGATTCGCGGCAGGATGGCCGCCTTGGATGGTCGGAAGAACAGACTGATGGTGGTGTCCG
>JBFYUV010000337.1:0-2517 GCA_041299865.1 Chloroflexota bacterium | reverse complement strand
TCCTGGCCCGGGAGCAGGAGCGGATCAAGACGTTCTTCAAGGGCTTCGTGCAGCCGATGCTGATCATGGGCGTGGCGTTCGTGCTCATCCTGAGGGAGCCCGATTTCGGCACGGCCCTCCTCATCGCCATGGTGACCTTCGGCATGCTGTTCGTCGCCGGGATTCGCATGATCCACGTCGTCCCGGCTGTCCTGGCCTCGGCGCCCCTGCTCTTCTACGCCGCCATGCGCATGCCCCACGTGTGGCAGCGCATCGTCACCTTCCTCGACCCCTGGGCGGAGCCCCAGGGGGCTGGCTTCCAGATCGTCCAGTCCCTCATCGCCCTCGGCTCCGGCGGCACCACGGGCCTGGGCCTCGGCAACAGCCGCCAGAAGCTCCTCTACCTGCCGGAGGCCAATTCGGACTTCGTGTTCTCGATTATCGGCGAGGAGATGGGCCTGGTAGGCACTGTGACGGTGGTGGCGCTCTTCGCCCTGCTGTTCTGGTGCGGGCTGCGGGTGGCGCGGCGTGCGCCCGACCTCTACGGTTCGCTGCTGGCCTTCGGCCTCACCTTCACGATCGCGCTCCAGGCGGCGATCAACATCGCCGTGGTCACCTGCTCGGCGCCCACGAAGGGCATCGCACTGCCCCTGGTGAGCGCCGGCGGCTCGGCTCTCGTCGCCACCATGGCCGGCGTGGGCCTCCTGATGAACGTCGCGTCCCACACCGAGGCGGAGACGGCTCCGCCCGAGTTGGGCGCCGTGAAGCTGGCGAGGAAACGACGATGAACATCGCACTGGCTGGCGGCGGAACGGGCGGCCACCTCTTCCCCGGCCTGGCCGTGGCCGAGGAGTTGCGGCGCCGCGACCCAGCCGCGCACCTGCTCCTGCTGTGCACGGACCGGGACGAGGCATACGACGCGCCCGAGGAGCTGGGGCTCGAGCGCGTGGTCATCCCCTCGATTCACACGGGGTCGCTGCCGCGCCGCCTGGCGGGCCTGCTCCCCGCCTTCGCGCGGGCCATGCGAGCCGTGTGCCGCTTCCGGCCCGACGCCGTGGTGGGCCTGGGCGGCTACGGCTCGGTCGCGCCCGTCCTGTGCGCGGCCCTGCGCGGCATCCCGTGCGTGCTGCTCGAGCAAAACGTCATCCCCGGCCGCTCCAACCGCTTCCTGTCGCGCTTCGTGGACGAGGTGGAGACGCAGTGGGAGGAGTCGGTGCCCCACTTCCGCGCGCGGGGGCGGGTGCGGGTGACTGGGAACCCCGTGCGCGAGTTCGTTCAACGCCGCGACCGGGCGGCGTGCGCGGCGCAGTTGGGCCTCGACTCGTCGCTGCCCACGCTCCTCGTGATGGGGGGCAGCCAGGGGGCCAGGCCGCTGAACACGCTGATGCTGGCCGCCCTGCCCATCCTGGCCACGGCGGGCGTCCGGATGCAGGCCATCCACCTGGCAGGGCCGGCCGACGGCGAGCGGCTGCGGGCCGCCTACGAGCAATATGGGGTGCCGGCGAAGGTCTTCGGCTTCCTGGCCGACATGCCGCTGGCCTACAGCGCGTGCGACCTGGCGCTCACGCGGGCCGGCGGCACCAGCATCGCCGAGCTGACCGCGCTCGGCATCCCGGCCATCTTCGTGCCCTATCCGCACGCGATGGACAACCATCAGTTCCACAACGCCAGCGTCCTCGAACAGCGCCACGCGGCCGTGGTGCTCGAACCGGCGACGATTTCGCCGCACGCCCTGGCCCACCGCCTGGCGGAGCTGCTCGGCAGCCGCGACCGACTGGCCGACATGGCCCGCCAGAGCCGGGCCATCGGCGCGCCCCAAGCGGCGGCCGCCGTGGCCGACCGCATCGAGGCCCTGGCCCGCTCGCATGACGGCAATGGCAACGGCCACCACAAGCCCTGGCTCTCGCGCCTCCTGGCGCGCTGGGGCGAGGCGGGGTCACATCTTCATTTCGCACATGGCGGCAATGTGCCAAATGAAGATGTGACCCCCAGGACTGGAAAGCAACGCCTATGAGATACGAAGGACGCCACGTCCACTTCCTCGGGATTGGCGGCGTGGGCATGAGCGCCATCGCCCAGATGACCCTCGAGCGCGGCGCCAGGGTCTCGGGCTGCGACGCAAAGGACAGCGCACTCCTTCGCGCCCTCGCCGACCGGGGCTGCACGGTCCACGTCGGCCACGACCCGGCGCACCTCGACGGCGTCGAGCTGGTCGTCCGCTCCTCGGCCATCACGGACGCCGAGCCCGAGGTCATCGCGGCCCACCAACGCCTGATCCCGGTCATCGGGCGGGCGCGCATGCTCGCCCGCTTCACCGCCGACCGCTCGCTCGTCGCCGTGGCCGGCGCCCACGGGAAGACGACGACCACCTGGCTCCTCAGCAAGCTCCTCATCGAGGCCCGCCTCGACCCGTCCGTGATGGTCGGCGGCATGGTGGACGAGATCGGCGGCAACTGGCGCCTCGGCGCCAGCCACTTCTTCGTCACCGAGGTGGACGAGAGCGACGGATCGCTCCTCGAATTCGCCCCCCATTACTCG
>JBFYUV010000336.1:0-3672 GCA_041299865.1 Chloroflexota bacterium | reverse complement strand
TCCCTGGCCCTCGAGCGCGTCCTGGCGCCCGTGGTCAGACAGGCCAGGGGCCTGGCGAAGACCAAGGTCCCGCTGGAGGCGGAGATGGCCGCCAGCCGCATCATCGGCCGCTGGTCGCGCCTTGAGATCGTGGGTCAGTCGGAGCCCGGCGAGTTCCTGGGCCAGGCGCTCATCGGGTACCTCGAGACGGTCGGGACAGACGATGCGCTGGCCCTCGCCTGGGGCCTGGGGATGGTGGGCCGCGGAGCCAGCATCGTGGACGCCTGGCAGGTCAGCGAGCGCATGGAGGCGGCCGGTCACCAGCGCCCGACGTGGTCCGGCCCACGCTCCCAGGCCCGGCTGGAGAGCGCCTGGATGGCCACCGACGTCTTCGGCGACCAGGATATGCTCGTGGGCCGTTTCAGCTACAAGGGTGAAGGTCCCCATGACGTCGCGCTGCTCATCGACCACAACCTGATGGGCATGGTCAAGGACATCGCCGTCCACCCGGCCTCGCAGCGCCTGCGCGCCCGTTGGGAGCGGATGCGTGACATCGTCGTTCAGGACGTCACGGATCGCGAGTTCTCTGATCGCATGGACGACGCCCTCCGCCTTCTTGATATGACCTGGTCGCCCCCGGTCAACGAGGGTGCCTTCCTGCTGCGGCCGCTGGTCGAGGTGCGCCGCATGTTCCTGCCTCGCCCCAAGCCTCTTAAGCACCGCACCATCAGCCGGGCGGCCCGCGACCGCCTCTACCGGGAGTTCCGCACGTCGGAAGTCGCCGCGACCCTCGGGCGGACGACCGACCTGGCGCGCTGGGCCATCGACTTCGCGGCCGACTACCACGGCGATCCGCTGCGCTGGAGCCCCGTCGTCGTGGAGCTCTTCCTGGCCGACTGGCTGCCCGGCAAGGTCAACCTGCAGGCCGATGAGGTCGAGGCCCTTCCGGGCGTGCTGCGGGCCTGGCTCCGTTTCGTTGGTCAGAAGCGCAGCTTCGAGGCGCGCCTCGTGGCAGAGATGCTGGCGGCCGTGGATGCCTACGAGGCCGACTTCCGGGAGGCCATGGCTGACAACTCCCGCTTCGGCTTCGCCAAGTCACTGGCGATGCAGATGCAGGACGACGACGTCGACTTCACTGATGATGCAGCTGTCCAGGCCTGGATCGCCGACTTCAACGCGCGCCCCCTGGAGGAGCGCATCGAGCGCACCGGCGGCCCGCGCCTCCACTGACGGCCGATCCCAGAGACGCTGGGCGCCCGCGCTCCTCTGGCTCGCGCTCCCATCGCAGGCAGGCACACCGCAATGCCCTGCCAGCCGTCGGCCGCGGCCTGGTGGGCCGGCAGGGCTGCGGCCTGGTGGTCCGGCGGAGCCCAGTCGATGCCTGGTGGGCCGGCGGGGCCCAGTCGATGCCTGGTGGGCCGGCGGAGCCCAGTCGATGCCTGGTCACACCTGTGGGGTCAGTATCGACCAGGGAAGTCGCCCTGGGCGGGCCCCTCTGCCCTGCCGACCGCGTTCGATGGCTGTCGCGAACCGCTCAGGTAGCGAACGTCCACCGCTGCCTCGGCCTTGGCCCGAGGCAGCGGTCCCGACGGTCGATACTGACCTGTGCCGTAAGGCCGGCCGCTGTCGGTGCATCGACCAGGATGCTGGCATGCTGGTATCCTGTACAGATGAAGGCCACGTTCGACCTTGACGCGGACCTGTACCGCGCCATCAGGGTCGAGGCCGCTCGCAGCGATCGCTCGGTGAAGGACGTCGTGGACGAGGCGCTGCGGCGCTGGATCGAGGCGCAAGAAGACGCCGAAGACCTGGCAGCTGCGGAGGCGGCCATGGCTGAGTACGAGCGCGATGGCGGTCGGGACGCCCATGAGGTCTTCGGGCGGCTGGTCGCGGAGCATGTCGCCGCCTACGAACCTGGCGGTTCGTGACGGTCGATCCCGGGCCGGCGCGCTACGCGGTTCGCTTCACTCCGGCAGCCGAGCGAGAGCTCCACAGGCTTCGCGCCGACGACGCGGCGCGCCTCCGGCGGCCGATCCTGAGCCTGGCGCTCGATCCTCGTCCGCCCAGCTCGGCACGCATCGCGGGAAGTCCGTATCTGCGCCTGCGCACAGGTGACCTGCGTGTCGTCTACCTGGTCCAGGATAGCGAGCGGGTCGTCATCGTCGTATGCGTGGCGCGTCGCTCCGAGAGCACCTACCGGCGGCTGCCCCGGTGAGGCGGTTCTGACCGATCCGGCGGCTCACGGGCGCGGACGCCTGATCCGACCTAGGGGTCACGCTTCGGAACGAGGCTCCTGGGGCCTGAGTGACCGTATCGCTCCTGTGTCGTGGCGCCCATTCGTGACCTCGTCCACGATGCCAACGACGACGGTGCGGATCGGCGCCCCGGGGGCGCGCAGCACCTGTCGGGCGCCGTTGCCCTCGTCGAGCAGCAGGACCGTCTCGCCGGCCCCGGCGCCGATGGTATCGACGGCGATGAGGTAGCCGCCGGACGGCTCTCCGGATGGGTCAAGCAGGTCGCAGAGCAGCAGCGTCCGCCCGTCCAGTGCGGGACTGTTGATGGTCGAGACGACGTTCCCGACCACGCGCGCCAGCTTCATGGCCGCGGCGCCTTGGTCGGCCGGGCTTGCGCGTCCGGCCTGCTGGTCTCGGCTGGTCCGCGCACGCCTTCCGGCAGCTCCGTGACGGCGTCCACGATGCCCAGGATGGCGTGGTCGACCGGTACGAACGTGTCCGGCATGGCCTGCGCCGCCTCTCGAGCGGCGACGATGTAGACGAGCTCGCCCGGTCCCGCCATGTGCACGGCATCCGCTGCGACCACCTGGCCGCCGAGCGGTTGCAGGTGACGATCCAGCGGCTGCACGATCAGTAGCTTGACGCCGGTCAGGCCGGGGGTCTTGACGGTGGCGACGACGGTGCCCGTCACTCGTGCCAGCTGCATGCCCGCTACTCCCGCAGCCGTGCTGCGAACCGGGCGTCCGCGGCGAGGTTCTGTGCCATCTCGGCATGGAGCTGGGCGATGACCCGCCAGGTTGGTCGGTCGGTCGCCCCGGCGGCCGCGACGCCTGCCTCGGCGGCCGCGACGCCGACTTCGACAGCCGCCTCGACCTCGGAGACCGGGCCGCCGAAGAGGAGGTAGCCCTTGCCGCCCAGGTCATCAGCCAGCCGGAGCTCCAGGAGTTGGACTCGTGCCCCCTTGAGGCCGGCGTCGGCCGCCCGGATGGTCGCAGGAACGGTGTCCGTCTCGATGACGCCCAGCGCTTCAGCGGTGGCCTCGCGGCGTTCGCCGCGCATGCCGGCTACGACGCCGGGATGGATGTTGGGCAGGAAGACCACGTCGCGGATGGACGCCGCGGCGATCTCGCGGCCGGCCTCCAGCGCCTCCTCGACATCCGCCACGGCACCACCCACGAGGACGAGGTATCGACCCGGGTGCACCGTGCCGGCCCGGATGACTTCGATGGGTGCACGCTTGGCCATGGCGTCACCGGCGGCGATACCGGCCGCGATCGAGTCGAGCTCCAGGAGGCCGAGGGCTGGATCGATGCCGAGTGCGGCTGGCGTGGCCGAGGATCGGGCAGCGCGGGGCGGCATGTCAGACGATCCTCATGGCGCCCACGACGGTCACCCGCCGCTCGCGCGAGAAGGTCCGGGGGCGGGTCATGCCGTCACCGGTCGGGCTGGCGATGGAGAA
>JBFYUV010000335.1:0-9802 GCA_041299865.1 Chloroflexota bacterium | reverse complement strand
AGGCGCTCGTAGCCGCGCAGGGCCCAGGCCGTCTCGAAGATGGTCGTGACCGTGACGCCCACGATCCAGTACTCGTCCCCGAACTCGCGGATGACGCGCTCCGAGTCGACGTACAGCTCGGGACGAAGCGGGTCCGGCGGCACGTAGGCATCGATGGCCCCGTCGTCGGCCAGCGGGAAGCCCACCATCTCCGTGTAGTGGCCCGTCCCGAAGGGCGTCTCGTAGGGATGCTCCTGCCAGGTCACACCCCACTCGTCGGTGTAGGTGCCGTGACCCGCGTAGTACGAGTTGGCCCAGCCGACGGAGGTCAGGATGAGGTCCGAATCGATGGCCCGCTCGAGCTCGTAGGTGTTGCCACCACCGTGCGGGTTGTGCTCGCCGCCACGGGCGACGTTGAGCATGCCCCGCACGCCGAGGTCCGCCCGGAGCCGCTCCGCGAACTCCGGCGTGAAGCTGATCTGCATGGGGCAGCGATCGGGCACCTCGCGGGCGAGGGCCATCGCCACCCGGTCGCGGTGGCGCATCGTCAGGCGCTCGCGGCGAGCAGCTCCTTGGCCACGTTGGCCGCCGTGGCGGCGTCCTTGGCAAAGCCGTCGGCACCGATCTCCGCCGCGAACTCATCGGTCACCGGCGCGCCGCCGACAAGGATCTTGGCGTTGGGGTCGGCCGCGCGGATGGCCGCCACGGCGTCGCGCATGCCCACCATCGTGGTGGTCAGGAGCGCGCTGATGCCGACCACGTGGGCCTTGTGCTCGGTGGTGGCCGCGGCGAAGGCCTCCGGGGCCACGTTCGTGCCCAGGTCTACGACCGCGAAGTTGGCGCCCTTGAGCATCATGCCCACGAGGTTCTTGCCGATGTCGTGAAGGTCTCCCTTCACGGTGCCGATGACGGCGGTGTACTCGGGCGCCATGCCGCTGGCCGCCAGGAGCGGCTCCAGCAGCACGCTGGCCTCCTTCATGGCGTGCGCGCTGATGAGCATCTCCGGCACGTAGACGCCCTCGTTGCAGGCGAACTTGCGGCCGACCTCGGTCATGGCGGTCGTCATGGCGCCCAGGATCACGTCGGGCGAGATGCCCGCGTCGATGGCCTCCTGCGTCAGGCTCACGGCCGACTTGCGGTCACCGGCCTCCACGGCCGCGGTCAGTGCGTTCAGGTCCACCATCGTCCCTCCACCTCCTCGCATCGCTTGTCCCGGTCACTCGACAGCATCGGGCCGCCGTTTCTCGTCCGTGATGGGCCGGATGGCCCGCTGACAAGGTCGGAGCGGCCGAAAGAGCGGCCGCCGCTGATCCGCTCATCGCGGCTCATCCGCGCATCATGACAGCCGCAGGCGCACCCACCACGCCAGTCGCGCAGTGGCCTCCAGCAGCCGTGCCTGGCCATCGGCCTGGGCCGCGGCCAGGTCGTCGTGTGCCGACGTGGTGGGCTCCAGGGCCACCTGCTCGCAGGGTGGTCCGCCGGGCGGCCAGCCACCGTACGAGAGCCAGATGCCCAGCACCGGCGCGAAGTCGCGGTCCCAGTCGATCTCCAGCCGAGCCCCGTCCGGAGCTAGCGCGCTGACCGGAGATGGCGCCTCGGTGTAGAGCTTGGCCGACCAGCCCAGGCCGGAATGGACGCGGGAGAGGTCGAGCGGCGCTACGCCGGAGGGCGCGGCCACGGGCCACCCAGCGCGCGCCGGAAGGTCGATGCCGGACTGCGAGGTGCGCACGACCTCGGTCACGCCGGGCAGCTCGATGCGGCAGCCGGGCTCCAGGCGGAAGACAGGGTGCTGGGACCACAGCAGCGGCTGGGCTCGCTCGGAGTGGCTCCGCAGCTCGTACTCGGCGAGCACGGTGCGCTCGTCGGCGAACGAGAGACGGCGCGACAGTCGATAGGGCCAGCGTGGCACGCTCCAGGTGTGCGTCACGGCTCCCGCGTCCTCGTCGAGAGCGAGGTAGGCGCCACGGCCCCACTGGTCACCGTGGTCACGCAAGGGCGCCGCCGCCAGGTCCATGGGGTCGGGACAAGGTGCCACGGTGGGCAGGCATTCGTCCCAACCGAAGGACTCCCGCCCGCCGAAGACCGAGCCTTCGCTGGACCAGGCCATGCCCTCCGCCTCCGAGGGTGGCGCGCTCTGCAGCAGCCACTCACGGTCACGCACGAGGTCGCGCAGTGAGACGACACGAGCGCCGACTTCGGCCACGACCTCCAGCGATACGCTGGTCGTGGCCAGGCGCACCGAGGGCCACTCGCCCCAGCTGCCGTGGTCGAGCGTGACGATCATGGCATGTCCCGGTCCGTGCTCAGGCGGCCAGCGCCACGCGGGTCCGGGCCCGCTCGGCGCGCGACTGGCGCCACTGAGCGAGGGCGACCGCGGCGATGAGCAGGACGCCCAGGGCCACGCGCTGGTAGAAGGTGCTGACACCCACCAGGTTCATGCCGTTGTTGAGGACGCCCACGAGCAGCACGGCCAGCACGGTGCCCACGATGGTGCCCTTGCCGCCGGTCGTGGCCGCGCCGCCCAGGAAGACGGCGGTGATGGCCTGCAGCTCCAGGCCGGTGCCGTTGATGGGGTTGCCGGAGGTCGTGCGGGCCGCCAGCAGGACGCCGGCCAGGCCGGCCGTGGCGCCCGAGAGGACGTACATGCCGATCTTGGCCCGGGTCAGGTTGATGCCCGCCAGCCGGGCCGCCGTGGCATTGCCGCCGATGGCATAGACGGTCCGACCGAAATCCGTGTACTTCATGATCACGTGGAAGATCGCGGCCACGATCAGGAAGATGATGAAGAGGATGGGCACGCCGGTCCAGTCGCGCCCGCCCAGTGCGGGCAGCGGCAGTTCGGCCGCCACGCGGCCGGTGCCCAGCCAGGTGAAGTCCGGCTGCGTCACGACGCCCACCGGCTTGCCCCCTGGTGCCACCAGGAAGGCCAGGCCCGCGAAGGCTGCCAGGGTCCCAAGGGTGGCGATGATGGGGTTGACCTTCAGCTTCGTGACGATGAGGCCGTTGATGACGCCCAGCGCCATCCCGGTGGCGATGCCCACGACGAGCGCGCCGAGCATCGAGCCCTGCACGAAGGGGATGGGGACCTCGAAGTCGCCCGGCATGAACACCGAGCCGTAGACGATGGCCGTCGCCGCGGTCACCGAAGCCACCGACGCGATGGAGCCCACGGAGATGTCGAGCATGCCGGCCACGATGACGACGGTCTGGCCCAGGGCCAGCAGGCCGACGATGACGATCGACTGGCTCAGGCTGTTCATGAGGTTCTGCCAGGACAGGAACAGCGGCTGCAGGTAGATGACGATGGCCACGATGAGGATGAGGGCGAGGACGAGCGAGAGGTTGTCCACGCCGACAATGTTGACGACGCGCTTCAGCGTGCTGACGTCCTCGTCCGCAGACAGGGGGGCACTGCCGCGTGGCGCGCCGCCCGGGGCCGGCTCCGGCGCCGGCGCGACCGGCTGCGTCTCGCTCATCTGATCTCCCCTCCAGCCGCGGCCGCCCCACGCACCGCTCGGCCTGTGCTGAGGTGCTCGTGCATGGCCAGCTCGAGCACCTGTGCCTCGGTCGTGCCTGGTCCGGGCAGCTCGCCGGTGACGCGGCCGCCCTGCATGACGTAGATGCGGTCGGACATGCCCAGGATCTCCGGCAGGTCCGACGAGATGAACATGATGGCCAGGCCGGCGTGGGCCAGCTCGTCGATGAGGCGGTAGATCTCCGCCTTGGCGCCTACGTCGATGCCGCGCGTCGGCTCGTCGAGGATGAGCACCTTGGGTCGCGCCGCCAGCCAGCGCGCCAGCACGACCTTCTGCTGGTTGCCGCCCGAGAGCTTGCCGACCTCCTGGTCGAGGGACGGCGTGCGCACGTTGAGCTGTGCCACGTAGTCCGCGCCGATGCGGCGCTCGGTGCGCCTCTGCACGATCCGGAAGCGGGTCAGTCGCCGCAGGATGGCCAGTGTGGTGTTCTCGAGGACGCTGCGGATGAGCACCAGCCCTTCCCGCTTGCGGTCCTCCGGGGCGAAGCCGATGCCGTGCGCGATGGCGGCGCTGGGGGAGTGCAGGTCAAGCTCCTTGCCATCGACGCTGACGCTGCCTGAGGTCTTGGGCAGCTCCCCGAAGATGACCTTGGCCAGCTCGCTTCGGCCGGCCCCGACCAGCCCCGCGAAACCCACGATCTCGCCGGCGTGGATCTCGAAGGAGACACCGCGGTGCCAGTCGCTGCGGATGTCGTCGACCTTCAGGACGACGCGGTCGGTGGCCGCCGGATGTCGGTCAAAGACCTCGCCCAGGTCGCGACCGACCATGTTGCGCACGATCTCGTCCTCGGTCAGACCGGACGCCTCGCGCACCGTGACCAGGCGGCCATCGCGCAGGATGGCCACGCGGTCGGCCAGGCGCAGGATCTCGTGGAGTCGATGGCTCACATAGATGATGGCCACGCCCTCCGAGCGCAGCCGACGCACGAGGGCGAAGACGCGCTCGACCTCCTCGTCGGTCAGCGATGAGGTGGGCTCGTCAAGGGCCAGGATGCGCATGCGTGACTTGACGGCGCGCATGATCTCGACGAGCTGGCGCTGGGCCGAGGAGAGCTCGTCGCCCATGCGATTGCGAGGCAGCGCCCGTTCGAAGCCGTACTCGGCGAGCTCACGGTCGACCGTCTGGTTGAGCGTCCGGCGATCGATGAAGGGGCCGCGGCGGGGCAGCTCACCGGCGAAGATGTTCTCGGCCACGTCCACACCCGGGATGATCTCCGGCTCCTGGTAGATGACCCGGATGCCGGCCGCCCGGGCCTCGCGCGGGTTGGCGAAGCGCAGCGCCTCACCGTCGATGGTGAGGGTGCCCTCATCGGGCTGGTAGTCGCCGTTGAGGATCTTGAGCAGCGTGGACTTGCCGGCACCGTTCTCGCCCAGGAAGGCCAGCACCTCGCCGGGCCGCACGTCCAGGGAGACGTCGGCGAGGGCCTGGACGTTGGGGAAGGCCTTGCTGACGTGGCGGATCTCGAGGACGCCGGAACCACCCGTCAAGGCGGCTGCGGCGGCGTCGGGAGCGGCGGTCAGGGTCATGCCGTCACCAGGGGTTCGAAGGATGAGGGCGCGGGGCCCGGGCGGTGACCCGGACCCCGCGCGCCAAGGGCGGTTCTACTGCGAGCAGTTGGCCAGCGAAACCTCGTTGAAGACGTCCGCGTAGGTCGTGGCGTCCACGATGGTCGTAGGAGCGACGGTGAACTCGGGGAGCTCGGCGCCGTTCACGACGTTGTTATAGAGGACCTCAGCCGCGGCGGCTCCGACATCGAGGCCGGAGATGAACAGGGCGGCCTTGAAGCCGCTGGGCTGCTCAGCGGCCCAGAACTTGCAGGCCTCATAGGCGCCGAGGCCGACGCCGATGACGTTGTCAGGCGAGACGCCCTGGGTGGCCAGCGCGTTCAGGGTGCCCAGCACGCCCTCGTCGTTGCAGGCGAAGACGACCCAGTGGGTCACGTCCGGGTGAGCGGTGATGACCGGGCCGGCCGCATCCTGCGCCGACTGCGTCTCACCGGTGTAGGGGACCTGGAAGATCGACTCGGCGGCGACGCCGACGTCGAGCATGGCCTGCTTGGAGGCATTGGTGCGGTCCTCGCAGACCGACAGCGTCTGGACCTCGGTGGACAGGACGCCCAGGACGACAGCCTCGTCCTCCAGCCAGCCACCCTCGGTCAGCAGGCGAGCCGCCTCAGCGCCGACCTTGGCGCCCATGTCCGGGCCGCTGAAGCCGACGAAGGGGACGGGGTTGCCCTCGGAATCGACGATGCCGTCGTCCGTGGCCACGAGGGCCACGCCGGCCGCCTTGGCGGCGTCGGAGATGGCCGGGCCGATGGTCGGGTCGGGCCAGGTGATGGCGATGCCCTTGGCACCGGCCGAGATGGCGTCGTTCACGAGGCTCACGCCGAGGCTCGGGTCGAGCTTGGCGTCTGCCTTGAGGGCCGTGGCACCGAGCTCGGTGGCCTTGGCCTCGAACGAGGTCTGCAGGTCGATGAAGTACTGCTGGTCGGCGCTCTTGTTGATGACGTAGAGCAGCGGAGCCTCGTCCTGGGCCGCAGCCGGCAGTGCGCCGAGGGTCAGGAGGGCGGCAGCGCCGAACGTCACGAGCGCCTTCTTGGTGCGAGAGTCAACCACGTGGAACCTCCGGGTGGGTAGTAGCGAAACCTCACGGACAGTCAGCGGACGGTCTCTGGTGCGGGTCCTCCTCCTTGTGCTCCTCGCCCACGGGGCTCCCTTGCCCCCGTGGTGTCAAAGGTACGATTGGTCATGACCAATCGGCCGGACTGTATTACAGTCGCCGGTGAAGGGCAAGCCGTGACAGGGCCGTCCGTCACCACGACTGCGGCCATCCGGGGCCCGTCGCCCGATGACTCGAGAGGAGACTAGCCGATGGCATCGGCCGGCACACGTCGGTCGCGGCGAGGGCCGCCCCGATCGTGATGGAACTGCCTGCGCGACCCGCCGAGCAACGCGACCTGGCCGTGGCAGCCTGGTCCGAGCCCGTCGTCATCGACACCTACGCCCTCCCTGAGCCCGATCGCAACCCGCTCTTCCTGGAGAGGCGCGTCTACCAGGGCTCGTCGGGGCGCGTCTACCCCAACCCGGTCACCGATCGGGTCTCCGACGCCCCGGAGCCGCACGCCTGGCAGGCCATCCATCTCGAGAACGAGCACCTGCGCGTCATGCTGCTGCCGGAGATCGGCGGCCGCATCCACGTCGTGCAGGACCGCCACACCGGCTATGACATCGTCTACCGCCAGAACGTCATCAAGCCGGCCCTGGTCGGCCTGCTGGGCCCCTGGATCTCCGGGGGCATCGAACTCAACTGGCCCCAGCATCACCGCCCGTCCACGTACATGCCGACCGACTGGGCCATCGAGCGGCTCCCGGACGGCGGCGCCGTGGCCTGGTGCTCGGAGCACGAGCCAATGGAGCGCCTGAAGGGCATGCACGGGGTGGTCCTACGCCCCGACTCATCGCTCCTGGAACTGGCGGTGCGGCTCACCAACCGTACGCCGCTCGTGCAGACCTTCCTGTGGTGGGCCAACGTGGCGGTGCGCGTCCACGACGACTACGAGGCCTTCTTCCCGCCGGACGTGAGCTACGTGGCCGATCACGCCAAGCGCGCCATGTCCACCTTCCCCGTAGCCCGCGGGCGCTACTACGGCATCGACTACGGGGCGCGCCCGGCCGGGCAGGCCGACCTGCGCTGGTACCGCAACATCCCGGTGCCCACGTCCTACATGGCCATGGGCAGCGACCGCGACTTCTTCGGTGGCTACGACCACGCCGCCGGCGAGGGCTTCGTGCACTGGGCGGACCACGCCATCTCGCCGGGCAAGAAGCTCTGGACGTGGGGCGACCATGCCTTCGGCCATGCCTGGGATCGCGAGCTGACCGACGCCGATGGGCCGTACGTGGAGCTCATGGCCGGGGTCTTCACGGACAACCAGCCCGACTTCTCCTTCCTGCTGCCCGGCGAGGTGCGCACCTTCCAGCAGTACTGGTATCCCATCGTGGGCACGGGCCCCGTGCACGAAGCCAACCTCGACGTGGCGGTCAGCCTGGAGCGCTCAGAGACGAGGGCCCGCGTCGGCGTGGCGGCCACGCGGTACCTTCGTGGCGCGGTCGTCAGCCTCACTGCGGCCGGAGCGACCATCGAGGAGCACACCATCGACCTGGCCCCCGACCGACCCCTCCTGGCAGAGATCGACCTGCCCCCCGGGACCCCCACGACCGACCTGCGCCTAGCGGTCCGCCACGACGGTCGCGAGCTCCTCGCCTACCAGGCCGCGGAGCGGGCGAAGCACGAGCCGCCGGCCCCGGCCACCGAGCCGCCCTCGCCGGAGCGCATCGCCACGCTCGAGGAGCTCTACCTCACGGGCCTGCACTTGCAGCAGTACCGCCACGCCACGCGGCGGCCCGAGGACTACTACCGGGAGGCGCTGCGGCGCGATTCCGGCGACAGCCGCTGCAACACGGCCATGGGCGAGTGGTACCTGCGCCGCGGCGAGCTGCCGGCCGCGGAGCGCCACCTGCGGGCGGCACTGGCGCGCCTGACCGTGCGCAACCCAAATCCACGCCACGGTGAGGCCAGCTGCCTGCTGGGCCTCGTCCTTCGGCTGCAGGGCGATCTGGCTGGGGCCGACGAGGCCTTCGGGAAGGCCGGTTGGGATGGTCCCTTCGCATCCGCCGCCGATACCGCGCGGGCGGAGATCGCGGCGGTCCGCGGCGACGTCCCGCGCGCCCTGGCGTTCCTCGAGCGAGCCCTCTCGACCAACGCCGCAGAGCCGGCAGCGCTGGGCCTCAAGGCGTCGCTGCTGCGCCGCGGCGGCCATCTCGAGGAGGCCCGTGTCCACGTGGCGGCCATGCTCGCTTCCGACCCGCTCGATGTACGGGCCCTTCATGAGCAGGCCCTGCTTGACGGGGATGGCGGGCCGCTCCCCGGGGGCAGCCAGACGGCCCTCGACCTGGCCCACGACGAAGCCCGCTCGGGACTGCTCGCTGAAGCCGTGGACGTGCTGCATCGCGCCGTGGCAGCCGGCGCTGACCGCGGCACGGAGCCGCTCCTCCACTACACGCTGGCCTGGCTCGAAGCACGGCGTGGGGAGGCAGCCGCAGCGGACGTCCACCTGGCCCGTGCCGGGGCCGCACGACCGGAGTACGTCTTCCCCGCCCGCCTCGAGGAGATCACCGTCCTCGAGTGGGCCATCGGGCGCGACAGCAACGATGCACGGGCGCGCTACTACCTCGGCAACCTCCTCTACGACCGACGCCGCTACAGGGAGGCCATCGTCCTGTGGCGACAGGCCGCCGGGTTGGAGCCCGGCTTCGCGACCGCGCACCGCAACCTGGGCATCGCTGAGCTCAACGTGCTGCACCGGCCCGAGCGCGCCCGGGCCGCCTACCGGCGCGCGCTGCGCGCGGACCCGTCGGACGCGCGTGTCCTCTACGAGTACGACCAGCTCCGCAAGCGGCTCGGTGATGCCCCGGCGGCCCGGCTACGGGACCTCGAGACCCGCCGGGAGCTCGTGCTCCAGCGCGACGACCTGGCCGTGGAGTTCGTGACGCTGCTCAACCGTGTCGGCCGCCATGCGGACGCCGTGGCCATCCTCGCCGGCCGGCGCTTCCATCCCTGGGAGGGCGGCGAGGGCCTCGTCTCCGGGCAGTGGCTGGTGGCCCACCGCGAGCTGGCACGGGCCGCCCTGCGCAGCGGCCGGGCGGAGGACGCGGCCGGTCTCGTGCGGCAGGCCATGGGCTACCCCGCCAACCTCGGCGAGGGCAAGCACCTGCTGACGCCGGAGCAGGAGCTGCAGCTGCTGCTCGGGCAGTGCCTGGCGGCCGTGGGCGACGAGGGGCAGGCTCGGGAGTGGTGGTCGCAGGCCGCCGAGCCCCAGGGTGACCCGGACGCACCGCCCGCCGATGGAGGCTACTGGCAGGCACTGGCGCTCCGCGAGCTGGGTGAGTCGGAGACAGCCGACGCCCGACTGGCGGAGCTCCTCCGGGCCGCCAGGAAGCAGATACGGGCCGAAGTGCGCATCCCCTACTTCGCCACCTCGCTGCCCACCCTCCTGCTCTTCGACGACGACCTCACCGCGCTTGCGCATGTGGAAGCGCGCTACCTGGAGGGCTTGGCGCTGCTGGGCATGGGCCGGCTGCGTGGGGCCGGGACACGCTTCGCTGATGTCCTCGCGGCGCGCCCTGAGCACCTCGAGGCGGCACTGCGGTTCGCGGAGACGACCGCGGACTGAGCAGTCAGTCCTGCGGCTCGGGCACCGGCGCTCTGCCTCCCAGCTGCCCGGAGAG
>JBFYUV010000334.1:0-7916 GCA_041299865.1 Chloroflexota bacterium | reverse complement strand
CAGCGTTGCGTGGTCGACGGTGAGATCGTCATCTCCGCCGCCGGCGTGCTCGATTTCGAGGCGCTCCTGCTTCGCATCCACCCGGCGGCTTCTCGCGTGACCCGGCTGGCCCAGCAGACGCCGGCCTCGTTCGTGGCCTGGGATCTCCTGGCGCTCGACGACACCGACCTCATGCCGGTGTCCCAGGCGCAACGCCGGACGAGCCTCGAATCGGTGCTGGACGGGGTTGCGCCGCCGGTGTACCTCACGCCGATGACACGGGACCGCGAACTGGCGGCCGACTGGTTCGCCCGTTTCGAGGGCGCCGGGCTGGATGGCGTGGTGGCCAAGGATGCCGCGGCCCACTACGAGCCGGGTAAGCGGCGCATGCTGAAGATCAAGCATGCCCGGACCGCCGATTGCGTCGTGGCGGGCTTCCGCTGGCATACCAACGGCCGAGGCACGCATGTCGGGTCGCTGGTGCTTGGACTGTTCGATGACGCCGGGGTGCTGCACCACGTGGGCGTGACCTCGTCGTTCACCTGGCAGCGGCGCGCCGAGCTGACCGATGAGCTGAGTGTGCTCCGGCAGGACGCGCTGGCCAGCCATCCGTGGAGGGAGTGGGCGGACCCGGAGGCAGCGGCCGTGACCGAGGGGCGCGCGCCTGGCGCCATGTCGCGCTGGAACCGGAGCCGCGACCTCTCCTGGGAACCGCTGCGCATCGAGCGGGTCTGCGAGGTCGCCTACGACCACCTCCAGGGCGACCGCTTCAGGCACGCCACCACGTTCCGACGCTGGCGCCCGGACAAGGCGACCTCCGACTGCCGCTACGACCAGCTGGAGATCACGGCACCCTTCGAACTCCGCCGGATCTTCGCAGCGAGGTGAGGTCCCGTGTATTCATGTGGCGGGGCGGGGCGAGTACACTTGCGCCTGCCTATCAGGGAGGAGCTCGATGGATCAGTACTCACCGCGTGATGACGCGGGCGCGCCACAGTCGGAGCCAGATCCGATGAGTGCCGGCGCGTGGGATCAGAGCCAGCCGGACGCGGCGGCTGCATCTGACCAGGTGATGGCAGAGGCAGGCGGGAGCCAGGACGCCGTCCCGGACCAGGCACCGTGGTCCGCCGATGCCTCGTACGGGCAGTCGCAGGGTCAGACCCCAGAGTCGGAGGCCACGATGTTCAACACAGAACCTGAGGCGCAGGCGGCGAGCTCCGGTGAGCCGCAGTGGCAGCAGCAGGCGGCACAGCCGGCCTACGACCAGGCGGCCTACGCGCAGCAGCAGGCGGCGTACGCGCAGCAGCAGCAGGCCTACGGTCAGCAGCCGTACGGGCAGCAGCCCGGGCAGCCCTATTACGACCCGAACGCCTATGGGCAGCAGCCCAGCTACTACGACCAGCAGGCATACCCCCAGCAGCAGTGGCAGGGCTATCCCCCGCCCACCCAGCCGTACGCCTACGGGCAGCCCGGCCAACCCGCGTGGCCCGCTGAGGCGCCCTATTGGGACCAGTCGGCAGGCGGCTATGGTCGGTCGTTTGCGGTCGTCCTGGCCGGCTTCGTGCTGCTCACATGGGGTGTGATCTACGCGGTGGGCGGAGGCCTCACCATGTGGCTTGGCAACCTGGACGAAGTGGTCAAGGATCTCACGCTGAGCGCCGAGACGATGGATCTCGTTGCCGAGTTCAACAAGCAGGCCAACGCCTTCGGTGCGCTCATGCTCATCCTCGGCATCATGCAGACCATCGGTGCGGTGGGCATCCTGGCGCACCGGGCGTGGGGCCGCGCCTTCGGCGTGGTGCTCGGCCTCCTCGGCACGATCCTGGGCATCGGCTTGCTCGTCTCGTCCGTCGACCTCAACCTGGGCGATCAGGCCATCAAGGGCACCTTCTCAGACCAGACTGGCGCGTTCGGCCTCGCCATCCTCGTATTCGTCAGCTATGCCTTCATCTTCCTGGCCATGTTCGCGGGCAGGCGTCACTTCCGGAAGAAGGGCGTCAGCTGATCGACCGCCTCCCGACGGCAGCATCGACGACCCCCGGAACCAGCGGGGGTCGTCCTCTGTCCACAGCCGACCGGGGTGTACTCCTGGAGTCGCTGCTCCCGGGATCCTTCATCTGACGCCTGCGAGGCCGCTGGGTCAGTCGCGGCGGCCCGTCGACCACGCCGACCACGGGTCGTAGTCGGGATCGAGCACCTCCTGTGGCGGGCGCAGGGCCTCCGGGACATGCTCGAGGTTGATGCGGATTCGCGTCCATGTGGTCGAAGGGCCGCGCATGGCATCGACCAGGATGTCCGCCGGCTGGAGGTGCGCGGCCGGCTCCGGGTGACGTGACCGCCAGCGTTCCAGGCCCTCCAGAGCTTCCTCTCGGCGTGCCGCCCGAGCGATCTCGATGAGCGGCTTGGTGCTGCGTCGGCGGCCCGTCGGTGGCGCAGCCGCCGGGGCGTTCTCCGAGGCGACACCCGCAGAAGCGCGCCGCTTGGAGGGCTGCACCCTGGGTGGCTCACCCTCCTGCTTGCGGTAGTGGGGCGGCCACGGGGCATCGCCGAGCCCCTCAGCCTCATGGCGAGCCGCGAGCTCCAGCAACGCCTCCAGCGAGCCGGCCGTGGCATCGATGCCCGCGCCCCGGTCGCCGCGCTGCGCGACGAGCCGCGGCACCGTGGCCAGGGTGAAGTCGGCCGCGTCCACGTCGGGTACCTCGTCCCAGGCCAGGGGCATGGACACGCGCGCGTCCGGGGTGGGGCGTACGGAGTAGGCCGAGGCCACGGTGCGGTCCCGAGCGTTCTGGTTGTAGTCGAGGAAGACGCCATGGCGCTCCTCCTTCCACCACTTGGAGGTGGCCAGGGCAGGCGCCCGCCGCTCGACATCGCGGGCCAGGGCCAGGGCCGCCCGGCGCACCTCGTCGAAGGTCCAGCGCGGCTCGATGCGGACATTGACGTGGATGCCACGAGAGCCCGACGTCTTGGGCCAGCCAACCAGGCCGACCGACTCGAGCGCCTCACGCACCACCAGGGCCACCTCGCGCACCTGCGACCAGGGCACGCCCGGCACCGGGTCGAGGTCCACGCGAAGCTCGTCAGGGTGGTCGAGGTCCTCCGCCCGGACAGGGTGCGGGTTGAGGTCCAGGCAGCCCAGGTTAGCCACCCAGGCAAGTGACGCCGCGTCCCGGAGCACGATCTCCTCGGCGGTGCGGCCGGAGGGGAACGACAGCACGATCGTCTCGATCCAGTCAGGCCGGGAGTCGGGGGCGCGCTTCTGGAAGAAGGACTCGCCGCCGGCGCCATTCACGAAGCGCTTGAGGGCCATGGGGCGGCCGCCCGCGCCGCGCAGGGCCCCGTCGGCCACGGCCAGGTAGTAGCGCACGAGGTCGAGCTTCGTGTAGCCCGGACCGTCCCAGTAGAGCTTGGCCGGGTTGGTGACCTTGACCTCGCGGCCCGCGACCTCGATGAGCTCGAACGCGGTGGTCATGGGCAGACCGGCTGCGGCGCCGGCCTCAGGCCGAGCCGGCCTCCGCCCCCTTCGTGGTGAACGCCGCGGCACGCTGCTCGTCAAGCCAGTGCTGCCGGTCGGTCCGCAGGATCTCCAGGGTCTCGGCCACGCCACCCCAGCCGTCGAGCTCGACCGACTTGTCCTCGAGGTTCTTGTAGGTCTGGAAGAATTGCTCGATCTCGAGGAGCTTGTGCGGCGACACCTGCGAGAGCGCGTCGACGTGCCGGTAGAGCGGGTCGGCGAGCGCCACGCAGAGGACCTTGAAGTCGACGCCCTTCTCGTCGGCCATCTTGAGCACGCCGACCGGGCGGGCCCAGACGTGGCAGCCCGGGAAGGTGCGTTCGTCGATGAGCAGCATGGCGTCGGTGTGGTCGCCGTCATCGGCGCGCGTGCCCTCGATGAAGCCGTAGTCGAAGTTGTAGTAGACGGCCGATGAGAGGACGCGGTCCAGGCGGATGACCTTGGCGACCTCGTCGAACTCGTACTTGTTGCGACTGCCCGCCGGGATCTCGACCACGACCTCGATGACGGCGGGGAACTCCGTGCTCAGCTTCATGCACGCAAGTCTACGGAGGTGGGCAAGTCCGCGGGCGTGGCGCCGTGACCGCGCCGCGCGGCGGCCGATAGACTCAGGCGATGAACACCATAGAGGCCATCCGCGCCGTGCGGGTCATCCGAGACTACCGGCCCCAGCCCCTCACCGATGAGGAGCTTCGGGCCATCGCCGACGCGGCGCGCAAGACCGGCTCCTCCAAGAACACGCAGCGCTGGGACTTCATCACCATCCGCGACCGCGAGTCGCTCCGGCGCCTGTCCGGCGTGACGATCTACGCCAAGCACCTGCCCAGCGCGGGCGCCGCCATCGCCCTCATCGTGCCGGCTCCCGACCCGGAGCACGCCCGCTCGGTGCTCTGGGACCTGGGTCGGGCCGCGCAGAACATCGTCCTCGCGGCCTGGGCGATGGGCATCGGCTCCTGCCCCATCACGGTCCAGGACTTCGACCTTGCTGCGGATGTGCTGGGGCTGCCGGCAGATCGGCAGTGCCAGTACATCGTGGCACTGGGCTGGCCAGCCGACCCCCTGGACCTGACCCGGCCGCCGCGAGCCGGAGGACGCAAGCCCTATGACCAGGTGGTGCACACGGAGCGCTGGTGACGGCGAAGGCCGCAGACGGCGAGGGAGGAGACGACGATGATCGGACGGTTGGTGCTGCTCGTTGCCGCGGCCGCGGCAACGGCCGGGGCGGTGGTGTTCGGGCGGCGGAGGGCCCGGCAGCAGGCGCGGGCCCGGCGGCGGGCAGAGCGACAGGCGAAGCGGGCGCGGCTCGACATGACTGCCGGCACCGCGACGCCGGCCATCGCGGACAAGCCCATGCCGGATGTGGCGACGACTCCACCGGCTGCGGCAGCGTCCGAGTCAGGGTCCGAGGCGGCGCCAAAGGACGAGGCCGAGGGCCAGGCCACGGACCAGCCCGACCAGCCCGGAGATGCCTTCAGCGCCATCAAGGGCATCGGGCCCGCGATGGAGGAGCGGTTGCGGGCCAGTGGCGTCACGTCGGTGGCGCAGGTGGCTGCCTGGTCGGACGATGACATCACGGCCATCGCCCCAAGCCTGAAGGTCAGACCCGAGCGCATCCGGCGCGAGGCCTGGGTCGAGCAGGCGCAGGCGGTCCTGGCGGGCGATCACGCCGCAGGCTGATGCGGCGGCGCCGGGGCAGGCGACCCGGTGTCCTTGCGCTGATGGAGCGAAGGGAACCGGGACAGGTCGCCTGTCGCGAGCTAGCGGTTGGTCGACAGGTACGTCAGGACGTCATCGAGGCGGAAGCGGCGGTCGCCCCGCTTGCAGACCCGGTAGAAGGGCAGCTCGCCCCGGTCACCAAGGCGCTTGACGGTGTTGACGTGCAGGTGAAGGAGCTCGGCCACCTCGCTCGCGGTGAGCATCGGTCCAAGCTCGTGTACTGCCATGGAGGCCATCTTGGGTTCCCCTACCTCGACTTCGATGGGCTGCTTGGTCGGTGCTCGGAACGCTCGGAGTGCTCGGTCCGCTGGAGGCGGATGACACCTGGATCGATGTGGGCCCGTGCGTTGCGGTCCATCGAGGTGTTGAGCTGCATGGTGGCGTCCGCCCATGTCTGCGCCAACCCGTACTTCGGTCCGCCCGGAGCGGTACAGGGCGCCCGTTGCCGGGAATCAACAGGTCGTCAGGCGGCCTCGGGGGCCTGACGCAGCTCCGTTGGCAGCTCGGCGGCAGCGAGACTGGGCCGCGGTGAGCGTCGTCAGCCGGCGTGTGGGCAGTCAGCGCCGTCCACGTCAGCCCCGCTGGCGCCGGCGCAGGATGTCGAGGTAGACCGCACCGACGACGATGACGCCGGTGATGGTGATCTGCCACTCCTGGGGCACGCCCAGCAGGCGAAGGCCGTTGGTCAGGACCGAGATGATGAAGGCGCCGATGATGGTGCCGGTGATGGTGCCCTCGCCGCCGGCGAGCGAAGTGCCGCCGATGACCGCGGCCGCGATGGCGTCAAGCTCATAGCCGAAGCCCGTCGATGGCTGGGCGGAGTTGAGGCGAGCGGCCAGGACCACGCCGGCGAGGCCAGCCATGGTGCCGCTGATGATGTAGGCGGTTGCCTTGTAGCGCATCGTGCGCACGCCGGACAGCCTGGTGGCGTCCTCGTTGCTGCCGATGGCGAAGATGTAGCGGCCGACGATGGTCTTGCCCAGGATGAACCACGTCACGACTGCAGCGATGACGAAGATGAAGAACAGGTTGGGCATGTCCGGCAGGCCCATATCCTTCATGACGGAGCCCATGAAGAACTCGTTGAAGCCAGGCTGGTCGGGGAAGTAGATCGGGCGCAGCTCGGAGATGACCAGCGCCAATCCCCTGGCGATGTTCAGCATGCCCAGCGTGGCGATGAACGGCGGCAGGTCGAATCGAGCCACGAGAATGCCGTTGATCAGGCCCATGAGCGTGCCCGAAAGGATCCCCAAGAGGACGGCGATGGGCCACGGGATACCCAGGTTCGTGACGAAGACCCCGGTCATCACCGCGGCGAACGTCATCACAGTGCCAACGGAGAGGTCGATGCCGCCGGTGATGATGACGAAGGTCACGCCCATGGCCAGGATCCCCACGACCGAGGTGGCGAGGAAGATGCCCTGAGCGTTGCTCCACGACAGGAAGTGCGGCGAAGCGGCCGCGAAGAAGCCGATGAGGATGATGAGCGCGCCGAGGGCCAGGAGGCGCTGGACAGCGTCAGAGCGGAAGAGGTCTCCCGCCGATTTCCAAGAGTTCTGCATCTACGCCCTCGACAGGTCCATGAGTACGGCGACCGACTCGCGCTGAGTGGCGAGGGTCATGATCTTCTCCTGGTCCGCCTCGTCGGCGGTCAGCTCTCCGGTCAGCCGCCCCTCGCACATGACGAGGATGCGGTGACTCATGCGCAGGATCTCCGGCAGCTCCGAGCTGATCATGATGATCGACCTGCCGTCCTTGGCCAGCTCGTTGAGCAGGTGGTAGATCTCCTGCTTGGCGCCGACGTCGATGCCGCGCGTGGGCTCGTCGAAGATGAGGATGTCCATCTCCGCGGTCAGCCACTTGGCGATGACGACCTTCTGCTGGTTGCCGCCGGAGAGGTAGCGAGCCTTCTGGCCGATGCCGGGCGTCTTGATGTCGAGATCCTCGACGCGCTGGTCGGCAGCTGCCTTCGTCTGGCCGGTATCGACACGCCCCAGCGACTTGAGGAACTGGCCAAAGGATGCGAGGGCGATGTTGGTCTCGAGGTCGAGGCTCAATGCCAGGCCGTGCCGCTTGCGGTCCTCCGACAGGTAGGCGATGCCGAGCTCGACCGCCTCTGCCGGGTTGTGGATCTCGACCGGCTCGCCCTTGACGAGGATCTCACCGGCGTCCCGCCGGTCCGCCCCGAAGATGAGCCGGGCCAGCTCCGTGCGCCCAGCGCCGACCAGACCGGCGACGCCCAGGATCTCGCCGCGCCGCAGCTGGAACGAGACGTCCTGGACCGCGCGGCCGCGACTCAGGCCACGCACCTCCAGCACGATCGGCTGCTGACCAGCATCGGCGGGGACCTGCGGCGCTTCTTCGTAGATCGTCCGGCCCACCATCATGGCGATGATCTCATCGATGGTGACGTCCTCCATGCCGACCGTGTCCACATGCTGCCCATCGCGCATGACCGTGACGCGGTCGGCGATCTGGCGCAGTTCCTGGAGCCGATGCGAGATATGGACGATGCCCTTCCCCTGCTCACGCAGCGAGCGGATGATGCGGAAGAGCTCCTGGATCTCGGTCTCGGTCAGGGCCGCCGTTGGCTCGTCCATGATGAGCACGGAGGCATCCAGCGAAAGTGCCTTGGCGATCTCGACCATCTGCTGCTGAGCGACCTTGAGATCCCCACACTTGGCGGTGGGATCGAGCTTGAGACCCAGGC
>JBFYUV010000330.1:0-5156 GCA_041299865.1 Chloroflexota bacterium | reverse complement strand
CTCTGGGTCAAGGACGACTCGCGGAACCCGACGCTCTCGTTCAAGGACCGCGTCGTGGCCGTGGCGGCGGCCCGTGCCGCGGAGTGGGGCTTCCACACCCTCGCCTGTGCCTCGACCGGGACCCTCTCCGCCGCCGTGGCCGCTGCGGCGGCGGCCCGGGGCTTGCGGGCCGTCGTCTTCGTGCCGGCCGAGCTCGAGACCGCCAAGGTGGCCCAGGCCCATACCCTGGGTGCCACGCTGGTGCGCGTCGAGGGCCCCTATGACGAGGTCAACCGGCTCTGCCTGGAGCTCACCGACGAGCTGGAGGGCTGGGCCTTCCTGAACGTCAACCTGCGACCTTTCTACGCTGAGGGCTCTAAGACCATCGCCTTCGAGATCGCCCAACAGCTGGGCTGGCGCGCGCCGGACGTTCTCGTGGCGCCCCTGGCCTCGGGCTCGCTGTACACGAAGCTGGCCCAGGGCTTCCGCGAGCTGAGCGGCGTGGGGCTACTGGACGAGGCGCACGTGCGCTACCTCGGAGGCCAGCCGACGGGCTGCGCACCCATCGCCACCGCCTTTGGCGCTGGCGCGGACCTGGTGCAGCCCGTGGAGCGCCCGGAGACCATCGTGCGCTCGCTGGCCATCGGCTCGCCGGCCGATGGCCCCTACGCGGTCAAGGTGGCCCGCGAGAGCGACGGAGCCATCCTGGCCGTGTCCGACGAGGCCACCGTGGAGGCCATCCGCCTGCTCGCGGAGACGGAGGGCATCCTCACCGAGACGGCCGGCGGCGTGACCCTGGCGGCCCTGCAACGGGCCATCGCCGACGGCGCGGTGCGCCCTGACGAGGAGGTCGTGCTCGTCATCACCGGCAACGGCCTCAAGACCCTCGATGCGCTGGGCGACGACAAGGCGACGCTGCCCGATCCGATCGCCCCGACGCTGACCGCCTTCGAAGCGTGGTGGGAGGACAAGGTGGCGCGGGCCCCCGCATGGGGGTTTCGGGTCGCTCGCCCGAGCTGAACGCCTGGCCAGCCTCCCGCCCCAGGCGCACCCGCTGCCCGCGCAGAGCATCGCTCGCACACTTGCGCAAGTACGCAAATGCTGTCATGCTGTTCTCCGACGACAGGCGCTCGCCAGCGAGGGAGCCACAGCACGGAGCAGAGACCGGGATGCAGCCCAGCCCATCGAGCAGTGCGCCACGACCACGTCGATCCTCGGTGCCAGAGACGCACCCAGGCTGCCCTGGTGTGACAGATGGATAGACCCACGCCCCCCGCCGGTCCCTCCGCGTCGAGGTTGCCGATGGCACCTCCTGCCGTCGTGGCAGCCAGCCGGCTCGCTCTCTTCCCCATCTCGTTCTTCGCGATGGTGATGGGCCTTGCCGGGTTCACCATCGCCTGGCAGAAGGCGCAGCACGTCTTCGAGCTCGACCTCAGCCTCGGGCTGCCACTCACGGGAGTGACGACGGTGGTCTTCGGTGTGCTCCTGGGGCTGTACGGCGCGAAGATCGTGCTCCATCGCCCGGCGGTCGCGGCCGAACTGGCCCATCCGGTGAAGGTGGCCTTCTTTCCCACCATCTCGATCAGCTTCCTGCTGCTGGCTGTGGCGTTCCTGGGAGCGGACGCCGGGCCCGGCTCCACGGATGTGGCACGCGGCGCGTGGATCATCGGCACCCTGCTTCACCTGGTCCTGACGCTGTACATCGTGGGCATCTGGATGCACCACGAGCACTTCCAGATCCAGCATATGAATCCGGCGTGGTTCATCCCGGCGGTCGGCAACGTGGTGGTCCCGGTGGCCGGCGTGCCGCTGGGGTACATCGAGCTGTCATGGTTCTTCTTCAGCACCGGCATCGTCTTGTGGATCGTGCTGCTGACGATCGTGATGTACCGGGTGTTCTTCCACACGCCGATCGACGCCCGCCTGCTGCCGAGCCTCTTCATCCTCATCGCCCCGCCAGCGGTCGGGTTCATCTCGTGGACCCGGCTGCAGGGTGAGCTTGATGGCACGGGCCGCATCCTCTATTCCTTCGGGCTCTTCGTGACCCTGCTGGTCTTCTCCCAGGTGAAGCGCTTCGCGCGGCTGCCGTTCGGCTTGCCAGCGTGGGCCTACTCCTTCCCGCTCGCGGCGATCACGATCGCCACGTTCCTGATGTTCGAGCTGACCGGCGTCGACGCCTATCGCTGGCTCGCGACGGCCCTGCTGGGGATCCTCAGCATCGTGGTCCTGACCCTGCTGGCTCGCACGGCCGTGGCGGTCGCGCGGGGCCAGATCTGCGTCCCTGGCCACTGAGCCGCTGTGGGCGGCGGGCCCGCGACATGGACCCGGATCGTGGGTTGACGGCCAGCGCAACGGTCGTCACACTGCGCGAACGATGACACGCCAGCTCGTCCTGAAGAAGAAGCCGGGGCGGCCCTGCCTGGAGGCACGGGCCTAGACGGCTTCGTTCGGGATGACCGACTCGGGGCCGCTGGGCCGGCTCCGAGGGCCGCAGGCGCCGATCGCGGTGACTGCGGCCTTTTCATTTGCCCGGAGCCCGGCACGACGGTCCCACCAGCCGAGAGGGACCAGACCACGATGCGAACACTCATCACCGGTGCCGGCAACATGGGCCGTGCCATCGCCGCCGCCCTGGCCGCCCGGGGGGACGAGGTTGTGGCCGTTGTCGGCCGTGGCCCGGATCGTGCGCAGGCGACCGCGCTCGATCCCATCGACGTGACCTTCGAGTTCAGCCACGCGGCCTCGCTCCTCGCCAACGTCGATCTGGCCCTCGCCGCCGGCTGCCGGAACCTCGTCATCGGCACGACCGGCTGGTCGGCAGACGACGAGATCGGCCGGTCGCTGGTCGGGCGCCTGGCCGGCGCGGATGCGCGGGCCGTCGTGGCCCCCACGTTCTCCCTCGCGGCCGTGCTCTTCGGCGAGCTGGCTGAGGCTGCCGCCCGACTCTTCGGCCGCTTCCCCGACTACGACCCGTACGTCTTCGAGCAGCACCGCCGCACCAAGGCTGACCGCCCTTCCGGGACCGCGCTGGCGATCGCCGGGCGGCTCTTGACTCACCTGCCCTCGAAGCGCGAGGCGCGCCTGGCCGAGGGCACGGGCGCGCCTGATCCCGACGTGCTGGAAGTGGTGGCCCTCCGCGCCGGCAGCCACCCGGGCATGCACATCGTCGGTTTCGACGGCCCGGGCGAGGCGCTGGAGCTGCGCATCACGGCACGTGACCGCTCCGCCTACGTGGCCGGGGCGATCCTGGCGGCCGACTGGCTGGTGAGCCGGCCCGGGCCCGCCGGGGTGACCGAATTCCGATCGCTCGTCCGCGAGCGTTCCAGCGATGACTGAGCTGCCGGCGGCGGGGACGGCAGCCGGGACCCGACCAGAGAGAGGAACCCGAACCATGACCACCCAGGGAGCACGAACCATGACGACGCAGCCGATCCTTCGCGGTGCCTTCACCGCCCTGGTCACGCCCTTCACCCGCGCCGGCGACCTCGACGAGGCGGCCCTCCGGGGGCTCGTCGGGCGCCAGCTTGACGGGGGCATCGACGGCCTCGTGCCCGTGGGCACGACCGGCGAGGCCCCCACGCTGAGCAGCGACGAACGCGACCGCGTCATCGAGCTGACCGTGCAGGCCGTCCATGAGCGCGGCGCCGCCGGGCGCGTGCCGGTCGTGGCCGGCACCGGCAGCAACGACACCCGTGCCAGCATCGCGGCCACCCGGCGTGCCGCTGCCCTCGGCGCCGACGCGGCCCTCGTGGTGGCGCCCTACTACAACAAGCCCGACCAGCGCATGCTCGAGGCCCACTATCGCGCCATCGCCGACGAGGGCGGCCTGCCCGTCGTCGTCTACAACGTGCCCGGCCGCACCGGTGTCAACATCGCCGCCGACACGGTGCTTCGCCTGGCTGAGCACGAGCGCATCATCGGACTCAAGGAGGCTTCTGGGGACCTTGAGCAGATCATGACCATCGTGCGCGACCGCCCGGACGGGTTCGCCGTCCTCTCCGGTGACGACAGCTGGACCCTGCCGCTGCTGGGGGTGGGCGGGGACGGCGTCATCTCCGTCGCTTCCAACGAGGTGCCGGCTGTCATGAGGAGCCTCTGCGCTGCGGCGCAGGCCGGCGACTGGGCCACCGCCCGTTCTCTCCACGAGCGCTACCTGCCCCTCATGCGCATCAACTTCGTGAGCCCCAACCCGGTGCCCGTGAAAGCGGCCCTGGCGGAGATGGGTCTCATCGAGGACGTCCTGCGCCAGCCGCTGCTGCCGCTGGCTGAGCCCGGGCGGAGCCGACTGCTGGGCATCCTCCGGGCCCTGGACCTCGTGGCTGAGCCCGCGCAGGCGGTGGCCGCATGACGGTGATCGCGGAGGACGCCTCGGCCTCCACGGCGTTGCAGGCACGCGTGGAGGCCGTGTCCGCCGCATGGGCGGCCGCCGGGAGCCCCGACGACGCGCTCGTGGCGACCGCCCGATCGCTCGTGAGCGAGGTCCTCGACCTCATGGAGCTGGGCCGCGTCCGGGCCGCCTGGCCGGACGCCATGACACCCGGTGGCTGGCGTGCAGAACCCTGGGTCAAGGCCGCCATCCTCCTGGCCTTCCGGATGCCCGGCCTGACCGAGCTCCGAGACGGCCCCATCCTGGCCGCTCGCGATCGCACCGCCCTGGGTGCCATCGACCTGCTCGATGGCCCCGGGTCCCGCGCAGCCACAGCCGCCGGGGCGCCGTGGCGCATCGTGCCAGGCGGCACGAGCGTCCGGCGCGGCGCCTACCTGGCGCCTGGCGTGGCCGTCATCCCGCCAGCCTTCGTCAACGCCGGTGCCTGGGTGGGAGAGGGCACGATGATCGATTCGCACGTCCTCGTGGGCTCCTGCGCCCAGGTCGGACGGGACGTCCATCTCTCGGCCGCCGTCCAGGTGGGTGGCGTCCTGGAACCGCCCGGCGCACGCCCGGTCGTCGTCGAGGACGGCGCCTTCGTGGGTGGTGGCGTGGGCCTCTACGAGGGCGTCGTCGTCGGGCGTGGCGCGGTCATCGGAGCCGGTGTCGTCCTGACCGGGCAAGGCCGACTCGTGGACCTCGTGGAGGGGCGAGAGCTGCGCGGCACGCCTGAGGCGCCGCTGCTGGTACCGCCGGGCGCGGTCGTCGTGCCCGGCACGCGGCCGGCCGCATCGGACTGGGCGCGCGAACG
>JBFYUV010000329.1:0-7275 GCA_041299865.1 Chloroflexota bacterium | reverse complement strand
TGCTGCCGGGACGGCCGGCCTCGATCATCCTCCGGGCGACGCACTGGGTCATCAGGAACGGACCCTTGGCGTTGACGGCCATGATGTGGTCCCAGCGCTCCGCGGTCAGGTCCATGAAGTCGACGAACGGGCCGATGCCGGCGTTGTTGACCAGGCCGTCGACCACTCCGAAGGCGTCGATCGTCTCACCGACGATGCGCTCGGCATCTGCCTGGACCGAGACGTCCCCGGTGACCGCGATGGCGGGCCCACCTGACGCGTGGATCGCCGCGAGCGTGTCCTGCAGGGCAGGCGTGGCTGTCCGGCCATGGACCACGACCCTGGCGCCTGCTTCCGCGCACCGCATGGCGCAGGCTCGTCCGATGCCCCGGGAGCTCCCGGTCACGATGATGGTCTTGCCTTCCAGCCGCCTCCTCACGGCGCGCCTTCTCCTTTCCTGCCTGTTCGAGGGCTTCCCGCAAGAGCGTACCCTGCGCTGCTGACCCAGAAGCCCGCCGTATCATCACTCCAGCTTGGGGCCCCATGGTCTCCGGGCGATCTGGCATCGCGGATGCCGACGCCCGGCGCGCAGCGCAGTCGAGGTGGCACATCCGAATGGCCAGATACGCGCTCGGCGACGTCATCCCCACTCGCACGGCCTACGGCGAAGCGCTGCGCGACCTGGGGTATGTGAACGACCGCGTGGTGGTCCTGGAGGCGGACATCGGGAAGTCCACCAGGAGCGCCCTGTTCGGCGCGGCCCACCCCGAGCGCTACTTCAACGTCGGCGTGGCAGAGCAGAACGAGATGGCCGTGGCGGCCGGGCTGTCGAGCTGCGGCAAGATCCCCTTCGTCTCCACGTACGCCGTCTTCGCCAGCATGCGAGCCTGCGAGCAGGTTCGAACCTTCGTGGCCTACCCCGGGGCCAACGTCAAGATCTGCCCCAGTCATGGAGGGCTCACCCCCGGGGGCGACGGCCCGACGCACCAGGCGACCGAGGACATGGGCATCATGCGGACCATCCCGAACATGACCGTGTGCATGCCGACTGATGCGACGATGGCGTACAAGGCCGTCTTCGCTGCCGCTGAGTTGGATGGGCCGCTCTACTTGCGTCTCACCCGCGACGGCGTGCCGGTCATGTATGACGATGGCCTGGTCTTCGAGTTCGGCAGGGCCATCGTGCTGAAGACCGGAGCCGATGCCACGATCATCGCCAACGGCGACATGGTGACCCAGGCCCTGGACGCGGCGTCCGCCCTGGCGGCCGGGGGCGTCGGGGTGACCGTCATCGACATGCACACCATCAAGCCGCTCGATGAGGCCTGTGTCATCGAGCACTGCGCCGACAAGCGCTTCGTCGTCACGGCTGAGGACCACCAGGTGAACGGAGGGCTGGGCAGCGCCGTGGCCGAGGTGCTCGTGGAGCATCGTCCGGTGCCCATGAAGCGCATCGGCCTGCGGGACACCTTCGCGGAGTCGGGGCCCTATCCGGAGCTGCTGCGGAAGTACGGGATGGACGCGGCAGCCATCGAGAGGGCCGTCCTCGCCGGCCTCGCCGAGCACCCGTGAGCTTCGCGGGCAGGGCCGTCCTGGTGACGGGGGCCGGGCGGGGCATCGGCGCAGCCATCGCGCGCACCTTCGCGGAACGCGGCGCCAGCGTCGCGGTCAACGACGTCGATGAGGCGGCTGCCCAGAGGACGGTCGGCGAGATCGTCGCGAGGGGCCACAGGGCCGCCCCTTTCGCGGCGGACGTGACCTCCGAGCCGGATGTACGGGCCATGTGCGAGGGCATCGTCGAGGCCTTCGGTCGGCTGGACGTCCTGGTGAACAACGCAGGGATCCTCGGCACCTCAGCCACGGAAGGCCTGGCCGTCGATGACTGGGAGCGGACGTTGTCGGTCGACCTCACGGGACCCTTCATCTGCTGCAAGGCCGTGCTCCCGATGATGAAGGCACGGCGCTACGGCAAGATCATCAACATCTCGTCCCTGGCCGGGGAGAGCGGCGGGATCATGGTCGGCGCGGACTACGCTGCCGCGAAGGGTGGACTGCTCGCACTGACCCGGAAGCTCGCGCTGGAGGTGGCGGCGTACGACATCAACGTGAACGCCATCGCCCCGGGGACCACGTGGACCCCCATGATCGAAGCGCTGCCCGAGGCAGACCAGGTGGCTCTGCTGGCAAGGATCCCGCTGCGGCGCTTCGCTGTGCCTGAGGATGTCGCCTACGCTGCCTGCTTCCTGGCCAGCGACGACGCGTCCTTCATCACGGGCGCGACACTCGACGTCAACGGTGGTCTGTTGATGCGATAGATCGTCGGGACCGACGCCCTCATCGGTCGATCGGCCCGGCGATCTCCAGCTCGGCCATGGCCTGCTCGAACTGCTCCCTGTCAGGGACCATGCCGTGCCATTCGACCTTGTCTTCCATGTAGGAGACGCCCTTGCCCTTCACGGTGTTCGCGACCAGCACGGAGGGCCGACCTCTCACGGCGCGTGCCTCGGCGAAGGCCTCGCGGATGGCCGCGATGTCATGGCCGTCGCACTCGATGACATGCTGATCGAAGGATGCCAGCTTCGCGCACAGGTCGCCCATGGGCATCACCTCATCGTTGTGGCCGTCCAGCTGCAGGCGGTTGTAGTCGACGATGGCGCAGAGGTTGTCCAGCCCGTACTTGGCGGCCGACATCAGCGCCTCCCAGACCATCCCTTCCTGCATCTCGCCGCAGCCAAGCAGGACGAAGGTTCGGTAGCTCCTGCCGTCCAGCCTGGCAGCCAGCGCCATGCCCACGCCGATCGAGAGGCCGTTGCCGAGCGATCCGGTCGTGTAGTCCACGCCCGGCGTCTTCTTCATGTCGGGATGGCCCTGCAGGATGCCGCCCATCTGCCGCAGTCTCCCGAGGTGCTCCATCCCGAAGTAGCCCTTCATCGCCAGCACGGCATAGATCACGGGGCAGGCATGTCCCTTCGACAGCAGGAAGCGGTCTCGATCAGCCCAGGTCGGGTTCGCCGAGTCGATCCGCATCTCGTCGTAGTAGAGGACGGTCACCAGATCGGCGCAGGAGAGTGCGCTGCCGGGGTGTCCTGAGCCCGCGGTATGAATCATCTGCAGGATGTTCCGCCGCAGGATGGTGGCGGTTCGCCTCAGCTCGGCATCGGGAGCACGCATCACTCGCCCGACGAGGTCTCGTCCGTCGTCGGGCGCCTCGCAGGCAGTCGGATCACTGCTCGCCAGCGTGGCGGGCGCCGTGAGGATGCCCATCGCCAGGTCAGTGCGTGAGGCGGCATCGAGGCCATCGGCACAACGATACCCACTTCAGGCACGAGCGTTCCATCGGCGGCCATCGACGGGGAGACCTGAGAACGCGCTCGGCTGAGGGAGTGCTCGGCGGGCGGGTCGCGGTGCCTCCTAGTTGAGGCGCTCCTTGCGCTCGTCCGCGGGATCGGTCGGGGGCAGGTCCATGAGGCTGGGCCGCAGCCCGGCGCCGACCGTCGGGCCAGCGCCCCGCGGGTCGCGCCGCTCGGTGGGCCCGCTGACCATGGTCTCGCCCGCCGAGCCCGTGCAGACGATCGTGCCGCTGACGGGGTCGGCGTCGGCCGTGATCGTGCTGCCCGGCGTAAAGCGGCCCTCCAGGAGGGCGCGAGCCAGGGGATTCTCGAGGAGGCGCTGCACGGCGCGCTTGAGCGGTCGTGCGCCGTACTGGGGGTCGTGGCCCTCGCGGCCGATGAGGGCCTTGGCCGCCGGCGTCAGCACCAGCGTGAGGTCCTGCCCCGCGAGGCGATCCGCGAGGTCCGCCACGAGCAGGTCCACGATGGCGCCCAGGGCGGCCTCGTCCAGGCTGTGGAAGACGATGATCTCGTCGATGCGGTTGAGGAACTCGGGCCGGAAGGTGGCCCGCAGCGCCTCGCGCACCGTGTCTTCGAGCTGCTCCTCGGAGAGCCCGGCGGCGCGCTGGCCCGCTGTCAGCTGCGAGCCGACGTTGCTGGTCATGATGAGCACGCAGTCCTTGAAGGAGACCGTGCGGCCCTGGCCATCCGTGAGCCGGCCGTCGTCCAGGACCTGCAGGAGCACGTTGAAGACATCGGGGTGAGCCTTCTCGATCTCGTCGAGCAGGATCACCTGGTAGGGGCGGCGGCGGACCGCTTCCGTGAGCTGCCCGCCCTCCTCGTAGCCGACATAGCCGGGCGGTGCGCCGATGAGACGGCTGACCGCGTACTTCTCCATGTACTCGCTCATGTCGATGCGGGTCATGGCCGACTCGTCGTCGAAGAGGAACTGCGCCAGCGCGCGGGCCGTCTCCGTCTTGCCCACCCCGGTGGGGCCCAGGAAGATGAAGGAGCCGATCGGCCGGCGCGGGTCCTTGAGGCCGGCCCGGGCACGGCGCACGGCGTCAGAGACGGCGACGATGGCCTCGTCCTGCCCGATGACGCGGTCGTGCAGCCGCTCCTCCATGTTCATGAGCTTGGCCTGTTCGCCCTCCATGAGGCGGACCACGGGGATGCCCGTCCAGCTGGCCACGATGCGCGCGATGTCGTCGGCGTCGACCTCCTCCTTGAGCAGCCGGCGATGGCCTCCGGCGCCGCCCGAGAGGGCGGCCTCCTCTGCCTTGAGTCGCTCCTGCAGCTCCGGGATGCGCCCGTAGCGCAGCTCGGCGGCACGACCGTAGTCGGCGGCCCGCTCGGCCGTCTCGACCTCATGCTGGGCCTGCTCGAGCTCCGTCTTGGTGGCGCGCAGGCCGGCGATGGCGTCCTTCTCCTGCTGCCACTGGCTCTTGAGGGCAGCGGCCCGCTCGGAGAGATCGGCCAGCTCGCGCTCAAGGACCTCCAGGCGGACCCTCGCGGCATCGTCCTTCTCCTTGCGCAGGGCCTCGCGCTCGATCTCCAGCTGGATGCGACGGCGCTCCAGCTCGTCGAGCTCCACGGGCATCGAATCCATCTCCATGCGCAGCCGGCTGGCCGCCTCGTCGACGAGGTCGATGGCCTTGTCGGGCAGGAAGCGCTCGCTGATGTAGCGGTCGGAGAGAACGGCCGCGGCGACCATGGCCGAGTCGGTGATGCGCACGCCGTGGTGCACTTCGTAGCGCTCGCGCAGGCCGCGCAGGATGGAGATCGTCTCCTCCACGCTGGGCTGGTCCACGTAGACGGGCTGGAAGCGACGCTCCAGGGCGGCGTCCTTCTCGACGTGCTTGCGATACTCGTCGAGCGTGGTGGCACCGATGGTGTGCAGCTCGCCGCGGGCGAGCATGGGCTTCAGGAGGTTGGAGGCGTCCATGGCGCCCTCGGCCGCGCCGGCGCCGACCACGGTGTGCAGCTCGTCGATGAAGAGCACCACCTGACCGTCGGAGTCCTTGATCTCCTTGAGGACGGCCTTGAGGCGCTCCTCGAACTCGCCACGGAACTTGGCGCCGGCGATGAGAGCGCCCAGGTCGAGGGCCACCACGCGCCGATCACGCAGCCCATCGGGGACGTCCCCACGGACGATGCGCTGGGCGAGGCCCTCCACGATGGCGGTCTTGCCCACGCCGGGCTCGCCGATGAGCACGGGGTTGTTCTTGGTGCGGCGGCTGAGGACTTGGATCACGCGGCGGATCTCCTCGTCACGGCCAACGACCGGGTCGAGCTTGCCTGCGCGGGCGGCCGCGGTGAGATCCTGTCCGTACTTCTCGAGGGCCTGGTAGGTGGCCTCCGGATTGGGAGAGGTGACGCGCTGGCTGCCGCGCACGGCCTCAAGCGCTCGCAGCAGGGCTTCGTGGCCGGCAGCGGCACCTTCCAGCAGGCGCTGCGCGTCTCCCCCGGCTTCCGATGCGGCCAGCAGGAGGTGCTCGGTGGAGACGTACTCGTCAGCCAGGCGCCGGGCCTCCTCCTCTGCCCGCTCGATGAGCACACGCGCACGAGGGTCAAGCGAGAGCTGCCCGCCCTGGATCCGGGCCCGGCGCGAGAGCACCGCCCCCAGCTCCACGGCCACGCGGGCCGGGTCTGCACCCAGCTGGCGCAGCGTCACGGCGGGGATTCCCTCGGCGTCCTCGAGCAGGGCGGCCAGGATGTGCTCGACGTCGAGCACGGGGCTGTCCGCTCTCGTGGCCAGCTGCTGTGCGGCCAGGATGGCCTCCTGGGCCTTCTGGGTGTAGCGGTCGAGTTTCATGGGGTTCCGTTCGCTGTCGTGGTGCTCGTGTTCAACGCCTGGATGCCGCGGCCGAGCGCGGGTCGGGCTGGGCGACGTGGTCAACAAGGGCGCGCGCCCGGCGCACTCCCTCCTCGTCGAGTGCCTGCGGCAGGACGATGCTGGTGCGGACGCGCAGATCGCCTGGGCTGCCGCCACCGAAGCTCGGCAGTCCCTGCCCGGCCAGTCGGAAGAGGCGCCCGTTCTGGGTGGCCGGCGGGATGGTCAGCAGCAGCTTGCGGCCACCGAGGGCCTCGATGGTGACCTGGGAACCGAGCAGGGCCTCGCCCAGCGTCAAGGGCAGTTCCATGCCCAGGTCGTTGCCATCGCGGCTGAAGCCCGGGTGTCCGGCGACGTGGACGGTGATGTACAGATGGCCTCCGCCCTCTGCCTTGCCGGAGAGGCGGATGCGCTGGCCGTCGGTCACGCCTGGCGGGATGCGGACCGCCAGGCGCTTGCCGCCGATCTCGACATGCCGCTCGGTGCCGCGCAGCACCTCTTCCAGGCTGATGGTCGTGTCCGCCGTGGCGTCGGCCGGTGCGCGATAGGGTGACCGGCGGGTGCCGCGCGGGCTGCCGGTGCCGAAGCCGGACGCGGCGTAGCCGGCGCCACTGTCCCCGCCCAGGCCGCCGAAGAGCGGCTCGAAGTCCAGGCCACTCGCGGGGCCACTCGCGGGGCCACTGGAGTCGCTGGCGGGCCTGCCGCCCGCGAAGAAAGTGCGGAAGAAGTCGCTGAAGCCGGACAGGTCGGTGGCATCGCCGCGGAATTCGAAGCGCATCCCGCCCGACCCGCGACCACCCGCCGCTCCAGCGAAGCCGGCGAACGGGTCGCCCCCGGCTCCGCCGGCTCGCTGGTAGGCCGCCCAGTCAGCGCCGAGTTCGTCGTAGGCCGTGCGCTTCTGCGGATCGGAGAGGACCTCGTTGGCCTCGCTGATCTCCTTGAAGCGCTGCTCGGCGGCCGCGTCACCCTTGTTGACGTCCGGATGGTGCTTGCGGGCAAGGCGACGATAGGCCTTCTTGATGTCGGCCTTCGTGGCGCCCTTGTCGACGCCGAGGGTGGCGTAGTAGTCGCGATACTCCATCCGGTCTCCGAGGCTCGCTAGGCCACCGCCGGCGGTTGCTGGGGCGGGAAGAG
>JBFYUV010000325.1:0-4162 GCA_041299865.1 Chloroflexota bacterium | reverse complement strand
ATCCGTGGGCACCCGGGCGCTTCGACGCGGCCCTCAGGGTCGTGGCCGCCTTCGGTCCGACGCACTACCTGGCGGGCACGACCCACCAGGCCATCTGGGAACGATATGCGCAGTTGCGCGGAGTCGAGAATGCCTTCGAGGATCTCCTGAGCGGCGGCGTGGAGAGTGGCAGGCTCCTTGACGAGCTCGTCGAGTACCAGGTCGGACTCATCGAGCGGTGGGGGTCGCTGGGGGACGTGGACGCCGTGTTCCTGACCGACGACTGGGGCTCCCAGCGGTCGCTCCTCATCGCCCCCGAGACGTGGCGCCGCGTGTTCGCGCCACGGTACCGGCGCCTGTTCACCGCGGCTCATGAGCGCGACCTGGACGTCATCTTCCACAGTTGTGGGAACGTGGCCGCCATCCTCGGCGACTTGGTGGACCTCGGCGTGGACGTCATCGACCCGCTCCAGTCGGAGGCGCTGGACCTCGCGTGGGTCGCTCGAGAGTTCGGCGGGCGAGTGGCCTTCGCGGGCGGCCTGCCGGAGCAGACGCTGCCGACCCTGACGCCCGCCCAGGTGCGCGATGCGGTCCACCAGCTGGTGGACCTGCTTGGCGCACCGTTCGACAACGCGCTCATCCTGGCTCCCTCCAACACGCTCCTGGCTGACGTCCCGCTGGCCAACCTTGAGGCCCTCTTCGAAGCCTGCCATGAGGTCTGACGGGACGCCACGCTGGCCACGCGCACGAGATCTCGGGGATGCGGGGTCGGCAGAGACACATGCCTGAGTCCCAGCTCGACCTGCTGCTGACCGATCCGGCGTTCGGGCAGGACCCCTACCCGGCCTACCAGCGCCTGCGCGAGGGGGACGCCCTCCACTGGAGCGAAGCCTGGGGTGCGTGGCTTCAGACCCGCTTCGACGATGTGGTCGCCTCGCTGCGCGACCACGAGCTCTTCTCCAGCCAGGGACGCCTGGTGGAGCTCATCGATGCCCTGCCGGCCGACATCCGTGCCAGCGCCCAGCCGCTGCGGGAACACTTCGCGACGTCGGGGCTCATCCACTCCGACCCTCCCGACCACACGCGCATGCGATCGCTCATCAGCAAGGCGTTCTCGCCACGCGTGATCGCAGCCCTTGAACCGCGCATCGTCCAGATCGTGGAAGGGCTGCTCGATCGCGTCGACCGGGACGAGCCCTTCGACGTCGTGGCCATGCTCGCGTATCCGCTCCCCGCCATCGTCATCGCTGAGCTCCTGGGTGCTCTCCCAGAGGACCGGGACCGGTTCCGTGCCTGGTCGGATGGCATCGTCGCCTTCCAGGGCCAGGGACGGGCCATCCCGGAGGCAGTCCCCATCTCGGCGACGGCGGTCACGGAGATGCGCGCCTACATCGGGGAGCTCATCGCGGCGCGTCGGGTGAGCCCGCACCAGGACCTGCTGGCGAGCCTGGTGGCCGTCGAGGAGCAGGGCTCGCAGCTCACGGTCGACGAGATCTACTCGACCTGCGTGACGTTCCTCATCGGCGGCCACGAGACCACCACCAGCCTGATCGCCAACGGCCTCTACAGCCTGTTGCGCCACCCCGAACAGCTCGCCATCCTGCAATCAGGCACGGGCGCCCTTGATGGGGCCATCGAGGAATGCCTGCGCTTCGAGAGTCCCATCCAGCGCACCTTCAGGCGCGTCACGCGTGACACCGAGCTGGCGGGACGGCTGATGCGCAAGGACCAGATCGTCATCCAGATGCTGGGGGCCGCCAACCGGGATGCCACCTATTTCGAGGACCCCGAGGTCTTCGACATCACGCGCCGGCCGAACCGTCATCTCGCGTTCGGCAGCGGCGTGCACTTCTGCATCGGAGCGCCGCTGGCCCGACTGGAGGCCAGGATCGCGCTGCGCTCCATCCTGGAGCGCATGCCGGACCTGGGGCTCGTGGCCGACGACGTAGAGTGGCAGGACGAGAAGGGGCTCTTCCGCTGCGTTCGAAACCTCCCGGTGCGAGCAGGAAGGAGGAACCTGGCATGAGGCTGGAGCAGAACGTCGGTCGAGCCGTGACACTCGCGGCAGCCGGGGCGTTGCTGGGGACCCAGGTGGCGTCAGCCCAGGTCGGCGTCCCCCGTTTCGTCGATGAGACCGACTCGGCCGGGCTGACGCACGTCAACACCTACAAGGCCACGCCCGAGAGCCCGGATGGCGGTTGGGAGTTCGTCGTTGGCGGCGGGGTCGCCGTCCTGGATTGCGATGCAGACGGGATGCCTGACCTCTACCTCGCTGGTGGCAGCAGCCCGTCCGGGCTGTACCGCAACGAGGGCGACGTGGGCGGCCCGCTCCGCTTCAGTCGCCTGGCCGATCCGGCCACCGACCTGGTCCATGTCACTGGCGCCTACCCCATCGACATCGACGGTGATCGCCACACGGACCTGGCTGTCCTCCGCCTGGGGGAGAACGTCCTGCTCCGCGGTCTCGGCGATTGCCGCTTCGAGCGGGCCAACGAGGACCTCGGGCTTGAGGGCGGCAGCGATTGGACCACTGCCTTCAGTGCCGCATGGGAGGCCGGCGCCCAGCTGCCCACGCTGGCCTTCGGCAACTACCAGGCTGTCGACGAGGCGGGCGCACTGACGCAGGGATGCGCGGACAACGTGTTGTTCCGACCCGGGTCAGGCGCCATGACATACGACCTGCCGACGAGCCTCTCACCGGGCTGGTGCACCCTCTCCATCCTCTTCAGCGACTGGGATCGATCTGGGCGACGCGACCTGCGGGTCAGCAACGACCGCGAGTTCTACCAGCGCGAGGGGCAGGAGCAGCTCTGGCGCATGAGCAGCGACGAGGCGCCGACAGCGTACACGGAGGAGGACGGCTGGGAGCGGTCCATGATCTACGGCATGGGCATCGCTTCCCACGATCTTGACGGCGATGGCTACCCTGAGATCTACCTGACGAGCATGTTCGACAATAGGCTGGAGACGCTGGCGGGGGACCCGGACCGTCCGACCTACAGGAATGTGGCCGAGAAGCTCGGGGTGGGGTCTGGCTTCCCGGTCGCTGGCGCAGACAAGCGCCCTTCGACCTCCTGGCACCCGGAGTTCCAGGACGTCAACAACGACGGCCTCGTGGACCTGTACGTGTCGAAGGGCAACCTGGACGCCATGCCCGACCGCGCCAACGAGGATCCCAGCAGTCTCATGCTCGGGACTGCCAGCGGGCGCTTCATCGATCGCACGAAACCAGCCGGTATCGTGGACTTCGCCCGTGCGCGCGGCGCGGCCGTCGTCGACCTGAACCTGGACGGGCTCCTGGATCTCGTCGAGGTGAACCTCGGTGAGTCTGCCGAGCTGAAGAGGAACATCGGCTCAGGGACCGCGGAGCGACCCGGACCCATGGGTCACTGGCTGGCGCTGCGGCTCCAGCAGCCGGGCCCCAACGTCGACGCCGTGGGGGCGTGGATCGAGGTCAGGTCGGGCGGCAAGGTCCAGCGGCGGGAGCTCACCATCGGTGGCGGGCACGGTGGCGGGCAGCTCGGGTGGATACACTTCGGCCTGGGCAACACGAAGCGTGCCGAGGTCCGGGTCCAGTGGCCAGATGGCGAGCGGGGACCGTGGCAGCGGGTGCCGGCTGATGGCCACGTCATCGTCGAGCGCGGCGCCGACGCGCCGACGGCGTGGGAGCCGAGCCCCGATTGACGCTGGAGCGGACTCCGGGGTCCCGACGCGGTCCGCTATCCCTCCGGGGCCGCCTCGCGGCGGTCGAGGTCCTCGATCTTGGCCACCTTGCGGCCGGAGTTGCCGCCAGCGAACTCGCCTGACAGCCAGTGATCTACCAGCAACGGGGCGACGTTCCGGCCGGTGACGAGACCACCGAGACAGAGGACCTTGGCATCGTTCGAGCGGATGGCACGCTCGGCCGAGTAGGGGTCCGTGACCGGCGCCGCACGCACGCCACGGACCTTGTTGGCGACGATGGCCATGCCGAGGCCAGTGCCGCAGACGAGCACGGCGCGCTCGACTTCCCCGCGGGCCACGGCTCGTGCGACCGGCTCCGCGACCTCCGGATAGTCCACATCCTGGTCGCTCTCGACGCCGAAGTCGACCACGTCGTGGCCGAGGGCGATGAGGTGCGCCTTGACGACCTCCTTGAGCTCGTAGCCGTTGATGTCGGCGCCGATGCCGATGCGCATGTCGT
>JBFYUV010000321.1:0-7842 GCA_041299865.1 Chloroflexota bacterium | reverse complement strand
GGCTGGCTGAAGGCGTTCACGGGCGCGCACGAGGTCGTCGTCACCATCATGCTCAACTTCGTGGCCCTCCAGATCGTCTCTTGGGCGGTCAGTGAGCCGCTCAGAGCGCGGGGTGCCACCTTCGCCCGGACGACGTCCGTCGGCGAGGCCGGCATCCCGGTCCTGGCCGGGAGCACCGGCCACGAGCTCCATGCCGGCGTGCTCATCGCGCTGGCGGCGGTGCCCATCGTGTGGTGGATCCTCTACCGCTCCACCATCGGGTTCGAGATCCGCACCGTGGGCGCCAACCCTGACGCGGCACGTTACGCCGGCATGCGGCCCCGGATGATCATCGTGCTCACGATGACGGCCGCCGGCCTGCTGGCCGGCCTCGCCGGCGCCGTGGAGATCCTGGGCGTGCAGGATTACCTGCCGGCCGCCTACGCCACCTCGGTGGGCTTCGACGCCATCACCGTGGCCCTGCTGGGCCGCGCCAATCCCTGGGGCATCCTCTTCGGCGGGCTGTTGCTGGGGGCACTGCGCGCCGGCGCACCGCTGATGCAGATCAAGGCCGGCGTGCCCGTCCAGATGATCGACATCCTGCAGGGCGTCATCCTGTTCTTCCTGGCCGCCGACCTCATCGTGCGCTGGGTCTTCCGGCTGCGCGAGACGCGGGGTGGCAGCGTGGACGAGCTGAAGACCGTGACCAGCAGCTACGGCGGCTCGACCGCCACGCGGGGCTGACGGGGCAGCCATGGACGTGCTCTTCGACATCCCCGTGGCGGGGCTGTTCTTCCAACTGGTGGACTACCTCATCGTGGTCCTGACCACCAACGGGGCCATCATCCTGGCCCTCGCGGCGCCGATCGCCCTGGGCTCCTACTGCGGCCTCATGAACGAGCGCTCCGGCGTCGTCAACATCGGCATCGAGGGCATGATGATCGCGGCCGCGTTCGCCGGCTGGTTCGCGGCCTCGCTCGTCGTGCAGGCCTTCCCGGAGCAGCCCAAGGCCGACTTCGCCTTCGGCGCCACGCCGGCACTGCTGATCGGGCTCCTGGCGGCGGTGCTGACGGGCATGGCCGTCTCCGCGGTCCACGCCTGGCTCTCCATCACCGTCAGGGCCGACCAGATCATCAGCGGCACGATCATCAACATCGTGGCGCTCGGCGTGACGGGCTACCTGATCATCATCATCAGCAGCTCCTCCCCGCCCTCGGCCGGCAAGTTCGCCGCCTTCGTGCCGCCCCAGTGGCTCACGGACCTGCCCCTCGTGGGCTGGATCTTCGACATGTTCCTGAACCAGGGACCCATCACCATGTCCGTCCTCGTCCTGGCCGTGGTGCTGCAGGTGCTGCTCTTCCGGTCGCGCTGGGGCCTGCGCACGCGGGCCGTCGGTGAGCATCCCAGGGCCGCGGAGACCGTGGGCGTGGACGTCATCCGGCTGCGCTACCGCAACGTCATCCTGGGCGGCATCTTCGCGGGGCTTGCGGGCGCCTGGTTCACGCTCGACTTCGGCAGCTCCTTCCAGTCGGGCATGACCGGCGGCCGCGGCTTCATCGCACTCGCCGCACTCATCTATGGCCGCTGGACGCCGCTTGGCTCGTTCGGCGCGGCCCTCCTCTTCGCGGCCGACGGCTCGTTGAGCATCGCCATCCGCACCGTGCCACCGACGGGGCAGCTGGGTGACCTGCTCACGGCCATCCCAGACCAATTCTGGTCTGCGCTCCCCTACCTCGTGACCATCATCGTCCTGGCCGGGGTCGTGGGCCGCAGCGTCGCTCCGGCGGCCGTGGGCAAGCCATATGAGCGAGAGAGTGCCTCGTAGCCCTGACGCGCCGGGGCCGCCTGCCGGGTCGGGACCCGCGGGGCCGCCGGTGCCGGTCCTCGACGCGGAGGGAGCGCGCGCGGTGCTGCGGTCAGCGCGGCGGATCGCCGTGGTGGGCGCCTCGCCCTACCCCTGGCGCGCCTCCAACGTCGTGATGGCGTACCTGCTCGAGCAGGGCTACGAGTGCGTGCCGGTCAACCCGGAGGCTGCCAGCGTGCTCGGCCAGCCCTGCTTCCCGACGCTGGAGGCGGCCGTGGCGGCCGTGGCGGCCGCGGGCGGCGAGGGCTTCGACATCGTGGACGTCTTCCGGCGGGCCGAGCACACGCCGGACATCGCCCGCGCGGCGGTGGCGCTGCATTGCGGCACGCTCTGGCTGCAGCAGGGCATCGTCTCGTGGGAGGCGGCGCGCATCGCCCACGAGGGCGGCGTCGCGGTCGTCATGGACCGCTGCACGGCCGTCGATCATCGCGGGCTGCGCTGACCGGACCAGCCGCTATGGCGCCCGATGCGCAGGGGGCCACACTCAACGTACCATTCGAGCGTCGTCGCTGAGCCTGTCAAGGAAGGGACCGATGCGCGGAACACCCATCGTCTACCTCATCAGCCTGGCGGCAGCGTTGACGCTGCTGACCGGGAGCGCGGTCTCCGCGCAGCTGGATGAGCCGATCGCGACGGCGCCGCCGCCGCAGTACGAAGACCTCTCCATGGCCATCATCGAGAACGACCTCACGCAGCCGGCCATCAACGCCGCCGTCAGCGAGGCTGCCACCTTCGCCTTCACGGAGATCGGCGGCACGACCGAGGGCCAGAAGGCCGAGGACAAGAAGGGCGAGGGCAAGAAGGCCGAGCTGGACTCGGTGAGCCTGCCCGCGACGGAGAAGGTCGTGCTGGCGGCTCGCGATGCCGGCGAGAAGGGCTATGACCTGGTGGTCATCAGCGGCGGGGACAGCCAGGGCACCGTCGGGTTCGCCCAGGCGTACCCGGAGACGTACTTCTTCGACATCGACCAGCCCGTTCCCTGCGTCACCGCCGATGGCCGGGCCGACCCGTCCGGCACGTGCGATGGGGGCGTCGGAGCCCTCCCCTTCAACTACGTGGCCGTGGACTTCGACACGGACCAGGCGGCCTACCTGGCCGGCGTCATCGCCGCGTCCGCCAGCCGGGACGACATCCTGGGCATCATCAGCGGCACGGCCGACTGCCCCGACTGCAACCGCACGATCGAGGGTTTCGTGCTGGGTGCCAGGTCGGTCAAGCCGGACATCGAGGTGCATCAGGCCTACCTCGCCGACGAGGGCGAAGCGGTCGCCTTCGGTGACCCGACCTCGGCCAGGACCTTCGCCAAGGCCTTCATCGACGTCTACCAGCCGGACGTCATCCTGCCGCTGGTCGGCAGCGGATCACGCGGCGTCATCGAGGCCGCCTGCGAGGCGGACATCCTGGCCGTGGGTGCCGACGTGGACGTCTCCGCGACCAACCCGGAGCTGGCCGAGTGCATCCTCACCAGCATCACCAAGGACTACGAGTACGCGGTCCGCGAGTCGATCTTCTCCTGGGCCAGGGGCGAGGCTGCGTCCGAGGTGCGGCTGGGGCTGGCCGACGGCCACGTGGGCGTGACCGACGAGTGGACCCGACTGGCGAGCCTTCCGGTGGACCTCGGCGAGCGCTACGCGCAGGCCGAGCAGGCCGTCATCACCGGCCAGGTCGAGACGTGTCCCATGGACTGCGGGGAGCCGGTCCAGCTCAGCAGCCTGCCCGCGAACGCCGAACCGCGAGCGACGCCATCGCCGGCTCCGGACGACTGAGTCGGTGGTCCGCTCACTGCCGTCGGGCGGCCGTGACCCGCGCTACTGCGGCCCGCGCTCCTGGGCCCGCGCCCCTGTGGCCCGCGCTCCTGTGGCCCGCGCTACAGGTTGAGGAGGCCGGCCGCGAGCAGGACCACGCCCACCACGACGAGGGCGCCCCAGAGGATGACGCGCTGCCGCATGAGGGCTCGCATCTCGTCGGCGCCGGTGGGGCCATCAGCCTCGATGCTGGTGTCACGCCCCCGCCAGCTCGTGTAGCGCTCGAGGTTGGCGGCGGTCTCGTCAAGCCGCCGCATGGTGGCCATCGGGCCGCGGATGCGCAGGCCGCCGATGACGATGGCCGCGATGCCGGCGGCGATGAGCAGCAGGGCCAGGGGGCTCATGGGCGGGGCTCTCGGTGGTCGTCGGGCCGGAGGTCGGTCGGGTCGGGCGGGTCGGGCGGGTCGGGCGGGTCGGGCGGGTCGGGCGGGCCGGACCGGAAGTCGGGCGGGTCTGGAGGGTCGTCGGCGAGCGCTTCGCGCAGGAGCTCCCCGACGAGGGCCGCGTTGGCCTGGCCGCGCGTCTTCCTCATGACCTGGCCGGTGAGGAAGCCGATGGCCTTCTCCGCGCCGGCGCGGACGTCAGCCACGGCCGCGGGGTTGGCATCGATGACCTCTGCCACGGCGGCTCGCAGGGCATCCCGGTCGCCGATCTGCGCCAGGCCGGCCTCAGCCACGATGTCCGCCACGGGGCGGCCGCTGCGGGCATGCTCGACGAAGACCTGCTTGGCGCTGGTGCCGGAGACACCACCCTCCTCGACGAGTCGCACGAGGGCCGCCAGCTGCTCCCCGGAGACACGGTCGGCGGCGAGCCCGCCTTCCTCGCCCTTGGACAGGCGCAGGAACTCGCCGCTGACCCAGTTGGCCAACTTCTTGGGCGGCAGGCCAGGGTCAGCGGCCCGGGCCGCCTCGAAGAGGGCCGTCGCGGCAGCATCGTTCACGAGCACGCCGGCGTCGTAGGCGGACAGGCCGAGCTCATCGCGGTAGCGCTGCCGTCTCGCCGCGGGCAGCTCCGGCAGACCGTGGCGGATCTCGTCGAGCCAAGCTGGGTCCAGCCGCAGCGGCGGCAGGTCCGGCTCAGGGAAGTAGCGGTAGTCGTCCGAGCTCTCCTTGGTGCGCATGTGATAGGTGAGCCCGCGGTCGTCATCCCAGCCGCGCGTCTCCTGGATGAGTGGCTCGCCGGCGCGCAACGCGGACTCCTGGCGCACGATCTCGAATTCGATGGCCCGCTCCACCGAGCGGAACGAGTTCATGTTCTTGACCTCGACACGGGTGCCGAACGCTTCTGTGCCGACCGGTCGCAGCGAGACGTTGGCCTCCACGCGCATCTGGCCGCTCTCCATGGCCGCGTGGGAGGCGCCGATGGTCACGAGGAGCAGGCGCAGCTCCTCCGCGTAGCGGCGCGCCGTCTCCGCATCGTGGATGACTGGCTCGGTGACGATCTCCATGAGGGGCGAGCCGGAGCGGTCGTAGTCGAGCAGGCTGACCGGCCTGTCCCCGAGGCGCGTGTGGATGAGGCGTGCCGTGTCCTCCTCCAGGTGGGCCCGCGTGATGCCGACCTCCACGTTGCCGCGCGAGGTCTCCACCACGAGCCGGCCGGCCGAAGCCAGGGGCAGCTCGTACTGGCTGATCTGGTAGCCCTTGGGCAGGTCCGGGTAGAAGTAGTTCTTACGGTCCCAGCGCGTGACGGGCGGGATGCTGGCCTCGATGGCGAGGCCCGTGGCGAGGACGTGGCGGACGGCCGCACGGTTGATGACGGGCAGGGCGCCGGGCAGGCCCAGGCAGACCGGGCAGGTGCGCGAGTTCGGCGCCGACTCGGCAGGGTCGTTCGAGCAGCCACAGAACATCTTGGAGGCCGTGCGCAGCTGGACGTGGATCTCGATGCCGATGACCGCCTCGTAGCGGACGTCCGCGGGAGTAGCCGCGCTCATCAGCGCGTGGCGGTGGCCGGCGAGGCGCCGGCGGCAGCGGGGGTAGGCGTGGCGGGGGTGGCGCTCGCTCCCGCAGCGGCGGGGGTGGCGCTCGTCCCAGCGGCCGTGACCGCAGCCATCAGAGGGTGGAGAGGAAGCGCTCGATGCGCAGCAGCGCCTCCTCGAGCTTCTCGTACGAGGTCGCTAGGGAGGCGCGCACGTAGCCCTCGCCGCTGGCCCCGAAGGCCGTGCCCGGGATCACAGCCACGTGGTGCTCGAAGAGGAGCCGCTCGCTGAACTCGTCGCTGGAGAGGCCGCTGGCGGCGATGCTGGGGAAGGCGTAGAAGGCGCCGCGCGGCTCGGCGGTCGGCAGCCCGATGCGTTCCAGGCCGGCCACGAACATGCGTCGGCGGCGATCGTACTCGGCGACCATGCGCTCCACGTCAGCGTCGGCTTCAGAGAGGGCCACCAGGGCGGCGTCCTGGGCGATGGTCGGCGCGGACATGATGATGTACTGGTGGACCTTGATGATGCCGCCCAGCAGGTCCGCCGGGGCGCAGACGTAGCCGACCCGCCAGCCGGTCATGGCATACGCCTTGGAGAACCCGCCCAGCAGGATGGTGCGGTCGCGCATGCCCGGCATGGCGCTGAAGGCCTCGTGGCGGTGGCCGCCGTAGACGAGCCGGTCGTAGACCTCGTCGCTGATGACGATCAGGTCGTGGCGGTCGGCGATGTGCGCGAGGGCCCGTAGACGGTCTGGGTCCAGCACCGCGCCGGTCGGGTTGTTCGGGAAGCCCAGGAACATGGCCCGAGTGCGTGGTGTGATGGCCGCCTCCACGGCGTCCGGGTCCAGTTGCCAGCCATCTTCCGGGTGGGTAGGTACGAAGACCGGGGTGCCACCCGCGAAGATGATGTCCGGCGTGTAGGCCACATAGGTCGGCTCCGCCACGACGACCTCGTCGCCGGGGTCCACGACCGCTGCGAGGCTGGCGGCCAGCGCCTCGCTGGATCCGACGGTGACGACGATCTCACGCTCTGGGTCGTAGGCCACGCCGTAGCGACGCTCGATGTGCTCGGCCAGGGCGCGACGCAGCTCGATCGTCCCGAAGTTGCTGGTGTAGTGAGTGCGCCCGGCCCGGAGGGCTGCGATGCCCGCCTCCACGACCACGGCCGGCGTGTCGAAGTCAGGCTCGCCGACGCCAAGGCTGATGACGTCGGGCATGGAGTTGAGGACGTCGAAGAACTTGCGGATGCCGGAGGGCGGCACCTCGCGCACGCGCTGGGACAAGCGCGGACGGGTGGCCCGGAGGATGGACTGGCTGGTCATCGCGGCCTCGGATGGGCTGGTCGGACGGGAGGGCTGGAGTTCGGAGTATAGGGCGCGTCCGGTCCGACTTGCGGTGTGGGAAACTACGCGTCGACAGTCTGACGCAAAGGAAGGACGTGGGTGCCGTGGCCGACAGCTACCTGGACAACTTGCTCGCGAACGGTGAGGTCCTGCTCATCGAGACACGGCAGCATTGGATCGCGGCCATCCGCTACCTGCTGCGGCCGATCGTGATCCTGCTCATCGCAGCCGGACTGGTACTCCTCAACTCCTTGCTCGGTTGGAACGATGGCATCCTGGGTACCCTTAACCAGCTCATTCTCTGGATCGCCGGCCTCCTGTTCATCGTGTCCATCGTCTGGCTGCCCATCGACCTGGTGCGCTGGGCGAGCCGCAAGTACGTGCTCACAAGCCGCCGCGTCATGCGCATGGACGGCGTCCTGCGCAAGCGCAGCTTCGACTCCTCGCTGGAGCAGATCAACGACATCCGCACGGAGCAGTCCTTCGTTGGGCGAACCCTTGGCTATGCAGACCTGACCATCTACACCGCCTCGGACACGGCCAACGAGGTCTACGCGCAACTGCTCGACGGCCTGCAGTTCAAGAAGGCCGTGCTGGAGGCCAAGGAGGCCATCCGCACCGGTACCCTGCTGACAGCACTGCCGGAAGGCTTCATCGTCAAGGGCGGTACCAACGAGGCCTCCAGGCGCGCCGACGGCAAGATCAAGGAACCTGCCCCGGTTGAGGCGGGGGCGGGTGCTGCAAGCACCGATGCGGGTGCGGCCGTGGCGGCGAGTGGGGCTTCGGCCGCTGCCGTCGTTGCTGCCAGCACGGTCATCGAGCCCAGTGGCGAGATGCCGGCCGCCATCGAGGTCGCGCCGGTGGCCGTGGCGGAGCCGGTCGCTGTGGCGGAGCCGGTCGCTGTGGCGGAGCCGGTCGCTGTGGCGGAGCCGGTCGC
>JBFYUV010000318.1:0-5793 GCA_041299865.1 Chloroflexota bacterium | reverse complement strand
TCGACGCCGAGCCGCCGGGCGCATCCAGGATGAGCAGCGCCACGCCCTCCCAGATGAAGAAGAAGGAAAGCGTGACGACGATGTCCGGCACGCGCGTCAGCACCACGGATAGCCCGTTGACGGTGCCGAGCCCGAGTCCCAGTAGCAGGGTCGCCACCACGGCCACGATCCCGAACTCCTCGCTCTGGCCCTCCATGAGGACCGCGGCGGAGACGCTCGTGAGCGTCATCATGGCGGCCACTGAGAGGTCGATGCCGCCGACGATGACGGCCATCGCCTGGCCGGCCGTCGCGAACGCGTAGGGCAGCGCTGCGATGGCCAGGATGACCAGCTGCGGGGCGCCCCAGCCGGGCTGGATGGCCACCGTGAAGGCGAGCATGGCGCCGAGCAGGATCCAAAGGGCCAGGACCCAGGAGTTGCGTCGCACGAAGCGCGCCAGGGCGCTTCCCGAGGGACTCATGCCCAGGCTGCCCGCGGCCGGGGCGCTCGTTGCGCTCATGCCGAGGCCCCCGCGGTCCCTGCCGCCGCGGCGACCCGTGGGCCGGCCTCGCTCATCGGCAGTCCGTGGGCGGCCCGCATCAGAGCTGGCTCATCCGCTTCCCCGGCGGGCATCTCCGCGACGACGTGTCCGCCGTAGATGACCACGGCGCGGTCGCAGGTCAGCTGGACCTCCTCCAGCTCCGAGGTGTAGAGGAGCACGGCCGTGCCGGCCGCAGCCACCTCGCGCAGGAGGTGGTAGATCTGCCGCTTGGTGCGGATGTCGATGCCGCGCGTTGGATCGAAGCAGAGGAGCGTGCGCACGCCATCGCCCATCCAGCGAGCGATGGTCACCTTCTGCTGGTTGCCGCCGGAGAGGCGCCGCACCTCGCCCTGGGCTCGCGTGTCGATCTGGAGTCGCTCGATGGCGCCCTCGACGCTGCGCTGTTCGGCGGACATGTCGATGACGCCCCAGCGGCGCACCCGCGCCCGCTCGGGCAGGGCGATGTTCTCGCGGACCGAGCGCTGCATGAGCAGGGCCTCCGATCGGTTCCCCGGCACATACACGAGGCCCGCCGCGATGGCATCAGCCGGGTGTCGGAAGCGCACTTCGGCGCCATCCACGAGCAGCTGGCCACCAGACGGCTTGTTGGCTCCCGAGAGGATGCCGAAGAGCTCGTCCTGCCCCTGGCCCTCAAGACCCACCAGGCCGAGCACCTCGCCGGCTCGCAGCTCGAAGGAGACGTTCGTGAGCTTCGTGCCGAGGCTCAGTTCGCGCAGCTCGAGGCGCGGCGTGGCGGCTGACGTCAGCGGCGCGCCGCCGGGCGTGCTGGTCGCGACACGCTCGTGGACGGCCGCCTCGGCTTCACTGGCGGGGCCCAGCATGAGCTCGACGATGCGCTCCTCGGCGCCCGTGCCCATCTGCTCCACAACGCCCACCGTCTCACCATCGCGAAGGACGGTGGCGCGGTCACAGAGTGCGCCGATCTCGAGCAGGCGATGGGAGATGAAGATGACCGACTTGCCGGTCTCACGCCGGTGGCCCACGACGTCGAGCACTCGCTCGGCGAGGTCGGCGGGCAGTGCTGCGGTCATCTCATCGAGGAGCAGGACGTCCGGGTCGATGGCCAGTGCCCGGGCTAGGTCGAGGACGCGCAGTACGGCGAGCGGCAGGTCGCGCACCATGGCGTGTCGGTCCAGGGAGGGTACGCCAAGCTCGGTCACCCAGGCCATGAACGGCTCCAGGGGGGCGCCTGTGAGGCGCAGGTTGGCCGTCACGTCGAGGTCGGGGATGAGTGCCGGCTCCTGGTACACGGAGACCATGCCGGCCTTGCGGGCGTCGGCCGGCGAGTGCACTGCGCGCGGCTGGCCGCGGACGACGATGCTCCCCGAATCGGGGCGTACCACACCGGTGAGGACCTTGACGAGAGTGGACTTGCCGGCCCCGTTGGCGCCCAGCAGGCCGTGAACCTCGCCGGGACGGACGGACAGCGAGGCGTCGCGCAGGGCCCTGACGGCACCGTACGTCTTGACGACGCCGCGGGCCTCCAGGATGAGGCCCTCGCCCTCGTGTCCATTGCCGCTGCTCATCGGTCCCTCGGTGTTGGGTCGAGCCGGATGCGCGAGGGGTGTGGGGTCAGCCCCACACCCCTCGACTGCTAGCTCGCAGGGGTTTGGACAACTCGCCCGGGCCCTTGCAGGCCAGGATCTGGTCCTTGCTGTACGTGGTCCAATCGGGGATGGAGATCAGGACCGGCCACTCGTTGTCGAGGTCCGGATCCGCTGCCGCCCTGACTTGCTCGAGACCTTCGGGCGTGACGTTCTCCCAGACGACCGGGTCGACCGTGACCATGCGGGAAGCCTCGTCCGCCGGGGTGACCGGCAGCTCCCCGTTCAGGATCTTGAGCGCCAGGGTGACGCCCGCGCCGCCCACGGAGCCGGGGTTCGTGACCGCGGCGCCCTGGAGGCCCTCGACGGTGCCGAGGTACTGCACGAACTGGGAGTTGTCAGCGCCGACGATGGGCTTCATGACGCCCTCATCGACCATGGCGTCGACGATGACGTTGTCGATGCCGGAGGTCCACACGCCGTCAAACGGGATACCGCTGGCGATCATGTCGAGCATCTGCTTGGTGCCCTGATCCTGCTGCCAGCCGGTGAAGACCTCGTTGGCGATGGTGATGTCGGGGTACTCCTCCATGGCGCGCTTGATGCCCACGTCGCGGGCATCGTCAGCCGGGTGGCCGGCCAGGCCGCGCATGTAGAAGAAGGCGCCCGTGCCGCCCATCTGCTCGAACAGCCACTTGGCGCCGAGGTAGCCGTAGGTCTCCTGGTCGTTGGTCATGATGTACGAGGAGGGCTCGGTGACCGTGGCATCGATCGTGATGACGGGGATGCCTGCGTCCGTGGCCTCCTTGACCGCGGAGTTGAGGGCCTCCGGATCGGCCGGGTTCATGATGATGGCGTCGACACCCGCCGCGATGAGGTTGCGCAGGTCCTCGAGCTGGCCGGTCGGGTCGGTGTTGCGGTGGGCGATGTTGAGTGAGGCGACCTCACCGGAGGCGAGGGCCTGCGCCTTGATGGAGCAGATCATCTCCTCGCGCCAGCCGTTGCCCTGCACGGTGTTGGTGACGCCGATGACGTAGCCGTCATCCTGGGCGACTGCCGAGCCGACGCTCGAGATGGCGAGGGCGACTGCGGCGGCGCCTGCGAACAGCTTCGCGTACTTGCGATCCATGTGACTCCTTCTTCTCCTCACATGAAGATGACGTGGCTCCTCGAGGACGCGGATGGCGTCCGGTCGAGGTCGGGGGACGGTGTCGTGGTCGTCCTCGCTGTGCACCTCCTCCTATCGTGCTGGACCGGGTTCGTCGTCGGGCTCACGGACGATCGTCCGTGCCACACGTCGCGCGTGTTCCCGATAGGCGCTCTCGAAAAGCGCCCGCGAGCGCTCGGCGCCCACCACGGAGGCACGCGTGATGACCGGTGGCTTCAGGCCCTGCTCGGTGAGGAGCTGGGCGATGCGCACCTTCAGGGAGTTGACGATGGCCACGTAGGCCAGCGTCGAACCGGGGCCCACCGGCGTGTCCAGGCCGGGCACCAGGATCATGGCGTCCGCCTCCGGCGTGCACAGGTCGATGACCAGGTCGGCCTCGTCGAGCAGCCGGCCACCCACGGCCGGATCCGGCTCGCCACCCAGCGATTGCTGGACGCCCGTGACGGCGATGACCTTCATGCCCCGTCGGCGCGCGCCGCGCGCCATCTCCACGGGCACGGCGGTCAGGCCGTTGGCGCTGAAGATCATCATGACGTCGTGCGGGCCGAAGCTGAAGTTGTCGAGGATGACCTCCGCGAGGCCGGGTACCCGCTCGATGAACATGGCCTGGCGCTGGCCATTGGAGCCAACCACGTCGGTGTGGTAGGTCATCGAGAGTTCCACGATGGGATGGAAGCCCGGGAAGCTTCCGTAGCGCGGGAACATCTCCTCCACGGGGATGCGGGAGTGACCCGTTCCGAAGAGGTGCACGAGGCCGTCCGCGGCGATGGCGGCGGCACACAGCTGCGCCCCTTCCTCCAGCGCCTCCGCCTGGCTGGACCCGATGCGCTCAAGGAGAGCCTCCGCTTCCCCGATCCAGGCAGCGATACCGTCGAATCCAGTCACGTTTTCACGTCTCGCTAGCGATGCCTACTTCACGAAGGGGCGCAGCACGTCGCGCGCCACCAGGAAGCCGCGCTTGACCTTCTCGTCCGTGCCTTCGAAGACCTTGTCCTCGTGCTCGATGATGATGGGGCCATCGTAGCCGGTGCGGTAGAGTGCGGAGAAGATCTCCGCCCAGGGCGCGTCACCGAGCCCCGGGATGCGCGGGATCTGCCATCCCATGCCGGCAGAGATCGAACCACGCGTGTAGAGGCCGTCGCGGTCGATCTGCACGTCCTTGGCCTGGAAGTGCAGGATGTATGGGCCGAACTCGCGGATGAAGCGGCCCTGCTCGATCATCAGCCAGACCAGGTGGCTGGGATCGAAGTTGAGGCCGACCGTGCCGCCCCACTGCTCCAGGATGCGCCGCCAGATGTAGGGCGAGTAGGCGATGTTGTGCCCCGCCGGCCACTCGTCGTAACTGAAGATCATGGGGCAGTTCTCGAAGGTGACCTTGACGCCGTGGTCCTGCGCGAAGCGCACGATGTCCGGCCAGACCCGCAGCGCCTCTTCCCAGTTGGCATCGACGTGCTTCGAGGCATCTCCACCGCAGAAGGTGTTGGTGACGGGCAGGCCCATCCTGCCGGTGGCCACGATGACCTTCTTGAGGTGGTCGATGGCCGCGGCCCGCTTGACGGGGTCGGGGTGCAGTGGGTTGGGGTAGAAGCCGAGGCCGGAGATGTCGAGTCCCTTGGCCGCGATCTCGGCCTTGATCTCGCTGGCGCGCGCGTCGGAGAGGTCGTCCACGTCGATGTGGGAGGTGCCGGCGTACTTGCGCGTCGCGCCGCTGCTACGCGGCCAGCAGGCGATCTCCAGGACCTCGAAGCCGACCGAGGCAGCCCAGTCGGCGACCTCCATGAGGGGCGTCTCCGGGAACGGCGCGGTCAGGAAGCCGAGCTTCACGTCCTCCTCCTTGTGTCGTTGGTCATGCTCGCGCCACGGTCAATGGCAGTACGGGCGAAGGATGTCGCGGGCGATGAGGAAGCCACGCTGGAGGAGCTCGTCGCTGCCCTCGAAGCCGCGGTCCTCGTGCTCGATGATGCAGTCGCCCCGGTAGCCCGCACGGTACAGCCCCGAGAACACGAGGCCCCAGTCCACCGAGCCGAGCCCCGGGAGTCGCCGGATCTGCCAGCCCATCCCGTTCGACATGGCACCGCCGGCTTCGTAGAAGACGTCGTGGTCGATGTGCAGGTCCTGTGCCTGGAAGTGGAGGATGTGCGGCCCGAACTCGGCGATGAAGCGCTCGCTGTCCAGCATCTGCCAGATGAGATGGGACGGGTCGAAGTTCATGCCGACCGTGCCAGCCCACTGCTCGAGGATGCGACGCCATTGGCGGGGTGAGTAGGCCAGGTTGTGTCCACCCGGCCACTCGTCGTAGCTGAAGATCATGGGGCAGTGCTCGATCGTGATCTTCACCCCGTTGTCCTGGGCGAAGCGCACGATGTCCGGCCAGACCTTGAGAGCCTCTTCCCAGTTCTGGTCGGGGTTCTTGGCGGCGTCGGCGCCCATGAACGTGTTGACCAACGGGACGCCCATCTTCCTGGCAGCGACGATCACGTGCTTCAAGTGACCGATCACCTGCTCACGGTGGGCGGGGTCAGGGTGCAGCGGGTTGGGGT
>JBFYUV010000317.1:0-2722 GCA_041299865.1 Chloroflexota bacterium | reverse complement strand
TGACAGCGTGGTGAAGGCCAGCACGAGCGCGGTGTCCGCGGTGTAGCGATCGGAGAAGTTCATCACCCCAAGCGGCAGGGTCCACTGGTTTGCGGTCCGCAGGACCAGCAGTGGCAGCAGGAACGCATTCCAGCTGCCGACGATGGCCAGGACGGCGACCGTGGCCAGCGCCGGGCGCGAGAGGGGCAGCGCGACCCGCCAGAAGAAACCGAACGTGCTGCAGCCATCGATGCGAGCAGCATCCTCCAATTCGAAGGGGATGGCCCGGAAGAAGGGGCGCAGGATGATGATCGTGATAGGCAGGGCGAAGGCCGCCTGTGGCAGCGCCACGCCCCACCATGAGTTGAGCAGCGTGAGCTGCCGGATGAGGATGAACAGCGGCAGGATGGCGACGGCGGCAGGGAAGAGCAGCCCCAGCACGAACAGCGTGTAGATGGCCTCCCGTCCGGGGAACTTGATGCGCGCGAAGGCGAAGGCCGCCAGCGCCGCCAGGGCGACCGCGGTGAAGGTCGCGATGGCTGCGATGGCGACGCTGTTGAAGAGCTCGGTCCAGAACGCCTCCGACTGGAGCACGGTGATGTAGTTCCGCGGCCACCAGTCCGTGGGCAGGGCGAAGGGCCGGTTCAGCAATGCGCCGGTCGTGCGCAAGCCACCCAGGGCGGCGTACGCCAGCGGCGTGACGATGGCCAGGGCCACGCTGAACATGACCACCACGCGGAACGATACGAACAGGTAGCGACGCGCTCGCTGCGTGGCGCTCGGGGTCGGCGAGGCGGAGGCCGCTCTAGCCATCACTCACTCTCACTCCGCCCCTGTGAGGGCGCCTTCGATGTCGCGCGACATGACGTAGCGCTGGTAGAGCAGCGCGAGAACGAGGGCGATGATGAAGATGATCACCGCCACGGCGCTGCCATACCCGAGCTCCTGGCGGCGGAAGCCCCAGTCGTACATGTAGATGGCCATGGTGTTGGAGGCGTTGACGGGACCGCCCTTGGTGGTGGCCCACACGAGATCGAAGAGCTGCAGCGCGCCGATGATGGAGAGGAAGACCGAGACGCGGATCGTCGGTCCCAGGAGCGGCAACGTGATGTGGCGGATGGTCTGGTTCCGGCTGGCACCATCGACCAGGGCGGCCTCCTCGACCTCGCGCGGGATGTTCTGCAGCCCGGCCAGCATGATGATCATGTGGAAGCCGAAGTACTTCCACGAGATGATCACGAACAACGTGTACATCACGACTTGGGGGTCCGCCAGCCAGAGCTGGACCATGAACCCGAGCCCCATCGACTCGAGGACCTGATCGACCATCCCCCCTGGCACGAGCATCAGCTGGAAGACGATGCCCGCGATGATCTCGGCGATGACGTAGGGTGCGAAGAAGAGGAGCCGCAGCACGGCACGGCCGGGGAAGTCACGGTTGAGCAGGAGGGCGAGGCCGAGCGCGAAGGGGATCTGGATGACCAGCGAGAGGAGGACGATCAGCGCGTTGTGCGAGACGGCCCCATGGAAGACCGGGTCCGCAAGCGCCTTCTGATAGTTGCCGAGCCCGACGAAGTCGCTCAGCGGCTTGAGCCCGTTCCAGTCGAACAGGCTGTAGAAGCCGGCCTGTGCGATGGGCAGCAGCACGAACAGGAGGTAGAGGCCCAGTGCCGGCAGGACGAACAGGCCCACGGCCCCCAGGCGTCTCCATCGATTGCTCGTGGGCCGCGCCCCGTTGACGTGCACCGCGGTCACCGGCGGACCTCCCTATGTGCGACGGGCCGGCCTTCGCGGCCGGCCCGTTCGCAGCGGTGGCAACGAGCCGATCAGCTCTGCGCAGCCGCGGTGATGGCGGCCGAGACGTCCTCAGCGGACATCGTGCCGGCGAAGAGGCCCTGGATGGAGTCGTTGATGACCGCTCCCAGGGCAGGCGTCGTCGCCTGGTCCAGGTACAGCTGTGCGAAGGTGGCCTCGCTCCGCTTCTCCAGCAGGGTCTGCAGGAGCGGGTCGGTGACGGCATCCGTGGCCGCCTCCGTCGTCGGGAGGATGCCGGTGTTCAGCGCCGCGAAGCGCTCGGAGACCGCCTCGCTGTTGAGGTACTTCAGGAAGTCGACAGCTTCAGGCGGGGCGTCCTTGCCGATGGAGTAGCCGTCACCGCCGCCGAAGACATCGGTGGGCAGGCCCGCACCACCCTCGACCGCCGGGAAGGGGAACCAGCCGAGCGCATCGCCGATGCCCTCGCCCGACTCGCTGTTGGCCACCTGCGCGCCCGGTGCCCACTGGCCCATCAGCTCCATGGCGACCTTGCCGTTCCCCATGTCGGCAGCCTGGCCCTTGTCATACGTGGCTGCCAGGAACCCTTCCTGGAACGGCTCGAGGCCGATGAGACGCGCGAGCTGGTTGCCCGCCTCGATGAAGGCCGGTCCATCCCAGTTGCCCGTGGCGATGGCTTCCTCGTAGGCTGCCTGACCGCCGATGCGCAGGGCGAGGTACGCCCAGTAGAACATGGCCGGCCACTTATCCTGCCCGGCCACGGCGATGGGCGTGATGCCGGCGTCCTTGAGCGCCTGCACGTCCTCCAGGAACTCGTCCCAGGTGGCGGGCGGCTCGTCGATGCCGGCCTGGGCGAAGAGGTCCTTGTTGTAGAAGAAGCCGACCAGGCCGAAGGTGTAGGGCACGCCGTACTGCTCCCCACCGACCTGCCAGACGCTCATGGCGCCTTCGTTCAGGGCATCCCAGTCGT
>JBFYUV010000314.1:0-6420 GCA_041299865.1 Chloroflexota bacterium | reverse complement strand
GGTATCTGAGGCGCGTGGAGCAGGGCGAGCGGCTCCTCGTCACGGACCGCAACCGGCCGGTCGCCGAGCTTGGCCCGGTGCCCAGCAGCGGCGACCTGGACGATGCCGTCCAGCAGCTCCGGCCGCATGACCTCCGGGATGAAGCCGGCGCCGATGCCCTGGATGGGGTGAGGACTGTGCGTGCCACCGGACAGGACGGGCGAGAGCGTCGGCTCCACCGCGTAGACCCGCAGCGCAGGCCACCGCTCCTTGAGCACCTCGGCGCAGCCGGTGATGTGGCCACCCGTGCCGACACCCGTGACCAGGAAGTCGAGTCCCTCCGGGAAGTCGTCGAGGATCTCTTGGGCCGTCGTGCTGCGGTGCACAGCCGGGTTGGCCGGGTTGGCGAACTGCGACGGGATCCAGGCGCCGGGCGTCTCCGCGGCGATCTCCGTGGCACGGGCGATGGCGCCCTTCATGCCTAGTTCGCGCGGGGTCAGGTCGAACTCCGCGCCGTAGGCAGCCATGAGCTTGCGACGCTCGATGGAGAACGACTCGGGCATCACGAGGATGAGGCGATAGCCCTTCACGGCGGCGACCAGGGCCAGGCCGATGCCGGTGTTGCCGGAGGTCGGCTCGATGATGACCGACTCCGGCCCCAGGATGCCGCGGGCCTCGGCGTCCTCCACCATCGACAGGGCGATGCGGTCCTTGATGGAGCCGCCGGGGTTGGCGCGCTCGAGCTTGGACCAGACGCTGATGGCGGGCTCAAAGAGGCGCTGGATGCGCACGTGCGGGGTGCGGCCGATGGTCTCGAGGATGCTGTCGAAGGGCATTGGGGGACTCCTGGCTGACTGTGGGGGACTCCTGGCTGACTGTGTCCCTGGAACGCCGGGACTGGCTAGATGACGAAGTCGGCGCCGTCGAAGTCGTCCTTCTGGCGGCGCACCCGATGACTGCTGGTCTGGTAGACGAGCGAGCCGGGCGGCACGCTCGTGGTCAGGAAGACGTTGCCGCCGATGACGCTGTCGGCCCCGATGACGGTGTCGCCCCCCAGGACCGTGGCGTTGGCATAGATGACGACCCGGTCGCCGATGGTGGGATGGCGCCTCGTGCCCGCCAACGTCTTGGCGACCGAGAGTGCGCCCAGGGTGACGCCCTGGTAGAGCTTCACGTCGTCACCGATGACGGCCGTCTCGCCGACGACCACGCCGGTCCCGTGGTCGATGCAGAAGCGCCGACCGATGGTGGCGCCGGGGTGGATGTCGATGCCCGACCGGGAATGGGCGACCTCGGCCATGAGCCGCGGCACGAGCGGCACGCCGAGGGCGTGGATGGCATGGGCGACGCGGTGCGTGGCGATGGCCAGGAAGCCGGGGTAGGCGGCGATGACCTCGTCGAGCGACTCGGCCGCAGGGTCGCCGGCCAGGATGGCCGCGGCATCCTCGAGGCTGCGCTCGTGAACCTCCGGAAGGGCGGCCACGAAGCCGTCCATGACGCGCTCGACGTCCGCCTCGACGGCCGCGACGGAGGGGCCCAGCGAGTCGGTGCCGCCGAGGAGCGGCCAGGCGATGCGGCCGAGCTCGCCCCTGGCGCGCAGCAGGCGCGTGGCCGCGTCGCGTGCGCTCAGGGGCGGCTCGCTGGAGAGCTGCGGGAAGAGGACGCCGATGAGCTCGTCCGTGAGCGCGGCCACGTCCCGCTTGACCGGGAAACCATGGCCCACGCGGCTGATGCGCTCGGCCAGGCGAGCGACCACCTCGCGCGGCAAGGCAGGGCCGGCTGGGGCCTCGGATGGCTCGGAGGCGACCACGGCCGTGTCGGCCGTGTCAGCCGCGGCGGGTCGTGCCTCCTCGCTCAGCATCGGGTCCTCCTGCCTTCGGTCGGATCTCCGGCCCGCCTGATCCTGCCGGGCGGATGCGGCTCAGGCACGCCGGACCGGGGTGACCGTGTCCCCCGGGGATCTCACGCTACGCGAGCCAGGGCGACCTGTCCAATCGATTGATGTAGTCGTCGTGATCGGTCCTGGTGATTACCCATCCGCCCCGGACGAGGCGCCGGCCGACGCGCCGGGGTGCAGGTCGGCCGCCAGGTCCAGCAGGGTCGCCGCGAGCTCGGTCGGGCGCTGCGCGTGGATGTCGTGGTCGGCGCCGTCGAACCAAAGGGCGGTGCCCCGCGGCATGGCGGCGACGGCGGCTGCCACGCGGTGGTCACGCGTCACCGCGCGAGCGTGGTCATCACGGTCGTTGCGAGCGGAGACCAGCAGGACCGGGACGGAGAGCCGTCCATAGACCGCACCCGGGTCGTGCTCCCACAGCCCGCGCAGGATGGCCATGTGGCGGTCGCGCGTCAGCCATGGCGCGACGGTGCCGTCAGGCCGCAGCTCCATGTTGGCCAGGGTTCCCCGGATGCCCGACTCCGGCCAGTCGGGATGGGCGCTCCGCAGCCAGCGCTCGAAGTCGGCGGCCGGCATGCCGGCGATGGGCGGCGGTGCGAGCACGGTCGCGCACTGCGACCACTCCGGGAACTCCGCGGCCAGGTGGATGGTCCCACCATCGACGCCGACCACGGCCAGGACGCCACCCGGGCAGCGGGCTGCCGCCTCCAGCACGACGTTGCCGCCCCACGACTGGCCGGCCAGGACCGGCCGCCCGATCCCGAAGGACAGCGCGAGAATGTCCAGCAGGCGGCAGACATCCTCCGCCACCGTGGCCACGTCGTACCCGCCCTCCGGTTTGTCCGAGCGCCCGTGACCGCGCAGGTCGACCGCATAGGCAGCATGGCCGTGACGGGCGAGCTCGGCCGCCACGCCGTCCCAGGTGCGGGCGTTGGAGGCCAGGCCGTGGACGAGCAGGAATGAGGGCTCGCTGGGGGCCGAGCCGGGCAGGGGCGCCCACGCCAGGACGTTGAGCGCCACGTGCTCCCCCTCGCGCACGACGACGATGTGGTTGACCGGCTCGGCCACATCGAAGGTGTCCGGGCCAGGGTCGCTGGCTGGTCGCTTCGCTCGCATGTCGGCCCAACGTAGCACGCTGAGCCCCGCAGCCACCAGGTCGAGGGACCGCCTCCCGGCCGATCGGCCCGGGGTAGCATGGCGCCATGACCCACACCACCCCGACCACCGCCGACCGAGAGGCCATCCGCGGTCTGGCGGCGCGCTGGGCGGAGATCGCCGCCCTGCCCGTCATGGCCGAGCGCAAGCGCCAGTGGCGTGCGCTCCACGACCTGCGGCCCGAGCGGCCCATGATCCTCTTCGAGCCGGGCACGGTTCACGAGTACGTGGCCCCCGACGAGCTGCGCTGTGAGCACCTCGTTCTGCGCGCCGTGGAAGCCACCATGCGCGAGCACATCCGCCACTTCGACGAAGTGGGCGACGACATCGTCTTCGAGCCCTACTACCGCATCGGCTGGGACCTCGTGACCTCCAGCTGGGGCGTGGACGTCGTGCAGTTGCCGGCCGAGGTCGGGGACGACGAGATCCCCCTCGGCTACACGTTCGACTTCCCCATCAAGCGGCCGGAGGACGTGGGCCTGCTGCGGCCGCGCACCTTCTCGGTCGACCGCGAAGGCACGCTGGCCCGCCAACGCCTGCTCGAGGATGCCTTCGGCGACCTGCTGCCCATCCGCGTCGGCAACTACGACCACTTCATGGTCGAGTCGGGCGCGGAGAGCTGGGCCGGCAACTACTTCATCGGCCTGACCTGGCAGATCTACCGCTTCATCGGCAACGACGGTCTGCTGTCCTGGGTCTATGAGTCGCCGGAGACCATCCACGCCCTCATGGAGTACATGGTCGGCGACCGCGAGCGCATGTTCGACTTCGTGGCGTCGGAAGGGCTCAGCGTGCCCAACACGGACAACCAGCTCGCCGGTCCGCGTGCCTATGGCTACGTGTCCGACCTGCCTCACCCTGACAGCACGGAGCCGGCGCGCCTCTCCGACCTGTGGTGCTGGGCGGAGTCGCAGGAGACGACCATGATGTCGCCGGCCATGTTCCGCGACTTCTTCCTGCCCTATATGGCCCGCGTCACGAGCCGCTTCGGCCTTGTCTACTACGGCTGCTGTGAGCCCGTGCACGACCGGCTCGAGATGATCATGGCGGCCATGCCCAACCTGCGCTCCGTGTCGGTCTCGACCTGGGCCGACTTCGAGAAAATCGCTGGCATGCTCGGGCGAGACTACGTCTTCTCCCGCAAGCCCGACCCGGTGCCCATCAGTGGCCCACAGCCACACTGGGAGCGCGCCGAGGCCGACCTGCGACGCACCTGCGAGGCCGCTCGCGACGGCAACGTGGAGCTGCTCTTCCGCGATGTCTACGACGTTGGCGGCGACCGCAATAGGCTCGCCCGCTGGGTGGCGCTTGCGAGGTCCGTCTTCGACATGTGATGTCCGGCGAGGCTCTTGGTGATGCTCTGATGCATCGCAATGCGATGATATGATGCAGTCGTGAGGACGACCGTCACCCTCGATGCTGACAACGATCTGGCCGTCCGTCGGCTCATGCGCGAGCGTGGGCTGACGTTCAAGCAGGCAGTCAACGAAGCCATCCGCCAGGGCTTCTCGGCCAGGTCCAGGGGTCCAGCCTTCCGCACGACGACGTTCTCGATGGGCCCGCCGAGGACCCCCATCGACAAGGCCTTGCGCCTGGCGGCCGAGCTCGAGGACGAGGAGATCATCCGCAAGCTAGCAGAGCGGAAGTAGTCGGCAGCCGTGCTCATCGTGGACGCCAACGTCCTGCTCCACGCCGTCAACCGCGATTCGCCTGAGCACCGCCCAGCCCGGACCTGGCTGGACGCGGCCCTGGCTGGTCCCGAGACGGTCGGCTTCGCCTGGTCGGTGCTCCTCGCCTACCTCCGCGTGAGCACGCACCCCGCGGTCTTCAGTCAGCCGCTCGCGCCGGACGAGGCCCTGTCGGTGGTGCGCTCTTGGCTGGCGCAGCCGACAGCCGCCATCGTCGAACCCACCTCACGCCACCTGGCCGTGCTCGGCGGGCTGCTGGCGACCGTTGGCACAGCCGGCAACCTCGTCAATGATGCCCATCTGGCGGCGCTTGCCGTGGAGCACGATGCCGAGCTCGTCTCGTTCGACACCGATTTCGCGCGCTTCGACGGCCTCGATTGGAGCAGACCGCCCCGGCGCTGACCTGGCATCGGCCGACCAGCAGCGAGCCCCGACGCGGCTGGGCGGGACCGTCGCTCAGCGGTACTCGTCCACGGCTTCGAACATGGCCACGATGTTCTCTGGGGGCACGTCGGGGAGCATGTTGTGGGCCGGCACGAAGACGAAGCCGCCACCCGGTGCGAACGTCTCGATGTTGCGCCTCACGTGATCCTTGACCTCCTCCGGAGTCCCCCGGGGCAGCACCTTGCGCGTGTCCGCGCCGCCGCCCCAGAAGGTGATGTCGGCACCGAACTCGCGCTTGAGCCGCTCGGGCTCCATGTCCTTGGCGGAGATCTGGACCGGGTTGAGGATGTCCACGCCGGCCTCGATGAGATCGGGCAGGAGCTGGTAGACCGAGCCGCAGGAGTGCAGGAACGTCTTCAGTGTGCTGTGCTCGTGGACGTAGGCGTTGAGGGCCGCGTGGCGCGGCTTGAAGAAGCGCCGGTAGGTGTCCGGCGACATGAGAGGCCCGGAATCCATGCCCAGGTCGTCGCCGAAGCGGATGACGTCGACGAGGTCCCCGACGGCGGCGAGCACCTGATCCAGGGTGGCGATGTGGATCTCCATCAGGGCGTCCAGGAGTCGCTCGACGTTGGCCGGGTCCAGCGCCAGGTCCATGAGGAAGTTGTCGATGCGGCGCAGGAAGGTGCCCCACTCGAAGAGATTGCAGCCCACCACGACCATGAGGGACCGGTCGGTCGAAGCTCGCAGCGCCCGGGTCCGTGCGCGCAGCTGCTCCCAGAAGTCGGCCTCGCCGGCGTGATCCCAGGGGCTGTGGACCAGGCCGGACCAGAGGACCGTGGGCATGACCGAGGGGAGCCCCCCGAAGTCGTCCGGGTAGCCGTCCAGGTAGGGGAAGTGGGTCTGGTCGAAGAAGGCGGCCCCCAGGGGCATGCTGGCGATGCGCAGCCCGTCGGCGGTGAAGGCATCCCAGGCGCCGTCCGGCTGCTGCACGGGCTGGAACCAGGCCGGCACTTCCACCTCCGTGCCGTTGGGCAGCGACATGGGATGCCAGTCCGCATCGGCGGCGTTGAAGGTGCGACCGATGTCCACGGCATCGATGCGCAGGCGGTCGAGCAGCTCGTCCGAGGGCTGCGCGAGCTGCTGGACGACGTCATAGACGCGTGTCCGCTGATCGCGCAGGCCGAGGTGCTGCACGAGGTTGGCGTGCGCGACCGCGGAGATGCCGGAGCTGGGCGTGGAACCCAGGTCCACCGGCAGGCGGTCCGGCTCGCGGTGCTCGACCGAGGCCAGGACCCGCTGGCGCGGAGTCATCCCCTGCGT
>JBFYUV010000312.1:0-16189 GCA_041299865.1 Chloroflexota bacterium | reverse complement strand
CCGAGCCAGCAGATGCGCGCCGGCAGGCCCTGGAAGGCCACCCGCTCCTGTGCGGCACGGATCCAGCGCTGCAGCGAGGCGTCACCTGGGAAGAGGTCCAGCACGGCCTCGTCGGTGCGGGCGATGTCGGCTGGGTCACCGGAGAGGGCGGCCCAGCGGAAGGGGCCACGGCCCTCGCAGAACTGGGGCCGGATGAAGGCGGGCACGAAGCCCGGGATGTCGAAGGCGTCCGCGACACCCTGTGCCTGTGCCTGGGCGCGGATGTTGTTGCCGTAGTCGAAGGCCACGGCGCCAGTCGCCTTGAGGTCCAACATGGCGCGCACGTGCTCTGCCATGGAGGCCATGGTGCGGCCCACGTAGCCTTCGGGATCCGAGGCCCGCAGGGCCGCCGCTTCGGCCAGCGAGAGCCCTGCCGGCAGGTAGCCGTTGAGGGCGTCGTGGGCGGAGGTCTGGTCGGTGACGACATCGAAGCGCTCGCCCCGGCGCACCAGCTCGGGCTCCACCTCGGCGGCGTTGCCGACCAGCGCGATGGACTCGGCCCGCCCCGCGGCCGCGGCCGTCCGGGCCCAGGCGAGGGCCTCGTCGAGATCGTGACTGACGCGATCGACGTAGCGCGTCTCACGGCGCCGCTGCACGCGCTCCGGGTCGACCTCGATGCAGAGCGCCACGCCGTCGTTCATGGTCACGGCCAGCGGCTGCGCGCCGCCCATGCCGCCCAGGCCGGCTGTCAGCACGACACGCCCGTGCAGGGTGCCGCCGAAGTGCTGACGGGCCAGCTCGGCGAAGGTCTCGAAGGTGCCCTGCAGGATGCCCTGGCTGCCGATGTAGATCCACGATCCGGCGGTCATCTGGCCGTACATCGTGAGGCCGGCCCGCTCGAGCTCGCGGAAGGTCTCCCAGGTGGCCCAGCGTGCCACCAGGTTGCTGTTGGCGATGAGCACGCGGGGCGCCCACTCGTGGGTGCGGAAGACGGCCACCGGCTTGCCCGAGGCCACCAGGAGCGTCTCGTCGTCGGCCAGCGCCCGCAGCTCGCGCACGATGGCGTCGAAGGCAGGCCAGGAGCGCGCGGCGCGCCCGGTGCCGCCGTAGACGACGAGGTCATCAGGACGTTCGGCGACCTCCGGGTCGAGGTTGTTCATGAGCATGCGCAGGGCGGCCTCCTGGCCCCAGCCGCGACAGGTCATGTGGCTCCCATGCGGCGCCCGTACCTCCCGTGGACCGCTGCTCACCACCACGCCGACCTCCTTCCTCGCATAGGGTAGCGTGCCCCCGGAAGGCTCCTGTGGTGGCGCCGCCGGCCGGCCGGCGTGGCCACGGGAAGCGCTGTGGTATCCTGCCGTGCTGTAACCAGAAGGACATGGATAGGCTGGAGGACCAGTTGCCGCTTACGCGGGAAACGAAGGCGAGCGTCGTCACGGGATATGCCACCAAGGAAGGTGACACCGGGTCGCCCGAAGTGCAGATCGCGCTCCTCACCGAGCGCATCGGCGGGCTGACCGAGCATCTGCGACGCTACCCAAAGGATCATCACTCGCGCCGCGGCTTGCTCAAGCTCGTTGGCACGCGACGTCGTCTCCTGGCGTACCTGATGCGCAAGGACTCGACGAGGTACCAGTCCGTCATCGAACGGCTCGGCCTGCGCCGCTAGGCGCAGTCGCCACGGCGGGCGAGGCCCGCACTCGCTACCTGCCCATCGCATGCGCCAAGGACCCCAGGGTGGGGTCCGCGTGACAGACATCCAACGCGCCCCGGTCCGTCGCCCGTCCCATCGGAGGACACATGACGGTAACCACTCTCTCGACCGAGCTTGGTGGTCGGACCCTGACCATCGAGACCGGCAAGCTCGCGCGCCTCGCGGGCGGCGCCGTGACCGTGCGCTACGGTGACACCCTGTTGCTGGGCACGGCCAACCGCGCCGATCCTCGCCCCGGCCTCGACTTCTTCCCGCTGACCATCGACTTCGAGGAGCGCATGTACGCCGCGGGCAAGATCCCCGGCGGCTTCATCAAGCGTGAGGCTCGTCCCTCGGAGGGCGCCATCCTGGCGGCGCGCCTCACCGACCGGCCCATCCGCCCGCTCTTCCCGGAGGGCTACAAGGACGACGTGCAGTGCGTCCTGACGGTGCTCTCCACGGACCAGGAGAACGACCCGGACATCCTCGGCACCATCGCCGCCTCGGCCGCGCTGACCATCAGCGAGATCCCCTTCCTGGGCCCGGTGGCGGCCGTGCGCATCGGTCGCATCGACGGCGAGTTCATCGTCAACCCCACGACCAGCCAGCTGGAGCAGTCGGAGCTCGACCTCGTCGTCTCCGGCACCCGTGACGCCATCATGATGGTCGAGGCCGGCGCCAAGATCCTGCCGGAGTCGGTCATGGCGGACGCCATCATGTTCGGCCACCGCTCGCTGCAGCCGGTCATCGAGCTCCAGGAGCAGCTGCGGGCGCAGGTCGGCAAGACCAAGCGCGTGCCCTTCATCGAGCCCGACATCAGCTCCGTGGTGGAGTTCGTGGCTGCCGCGGAGGCGGGCCGCTCCTTCGTCGTCTTCGACACGGAGACCACCAGCCGCGACGTCAAGATGGGCGAGCTCGTCGAGATCGGCGCCGTGCGCGTCAGCGGCGGCGCGGTGAGCGACCGCTTCTCGACGCTCGTGAAGCCCAGCCGCGGCATCGTCGGCAAGCAGATCCACGGCATCACGGAGGCGGACGTGGCCGGCGCCCCCAGTCCGGTCGAGGCTGCCCGGCAGTTCCTCGCCTGGGCCGGCGACGACATCCTGGTGGGTCACAACGTCGGCTTCGACATCACCTTCCTGGAAGCCGCCCTGGCCGACGGCACGCGCATCGAACCGGGCCACTACCTGGACACGCTCGTGCTGGCCCGCGCTGCCTACCCCGACCTCGACGCCCACAAGCTGGCCGACCTGGTCGAGTTCTTCGAGCTGGGCACGGCCCCCGCGCACCGCGCCCTGGGCGACGCGGAAGCCACGGCCGCCCTGCTGATCCGCCTGGCGAGCGACCTGCCCGGGCGTGTGTCCGCGTTCAAGAAGGGCGTGGCGGAGTCCATCCGCATGCGCAAGGGCGGCGGGGATGCCGCTGCTGCCGATGCCGCCTTCGACGCGGCGGTGCTGCAGGCCGGCTTCTCGAAGGGCTTCAACACCCTGCTGCACAAGAAGACCGTGCGCGAGACGGTGCTCGCTGAGGGCATCCGTATCGATGGCCGGGACGCGGACACCATCCGCCCCATCTCCGTGGAGGTCGGCCTGCTGCCGCGCGCCCACGGCTCCGGCCTCTTCACGCGTGGCGAGACGCAGGCCCTCACGGTGGCCACGCTGGGTCCCTCCAGCGACGTGCAGCGCATCGACACCATCAGTCCGGAAGAGTCCAAGCGCTACCTCCACCACTACAACATGCCGCCCTACAGCACCGGCGAGAACAAGTTCATGCGCGGCCCCGGCCGGCGTGAGATCGGCCACGGCGCCCTCGCGGAGCGGGCCCTCATCCCCGTCCTCCCCGACCAGGAGGACTTCCCCTACGTCATCCGCCTCGTCAGCGAGTGCGTGACCTCCAACGGCTCCACCTCCATGGCCTCCACCTGCGGCTCCACGCTGGCCCTCATGGACGCCGGCGTGCCCATCAAGGCACCGGTGGCCGGGGCCGCCATGGGTCTGGTCACCGACGGCGAGCGCTTCACGGTCCTCACCGACATCCTCGGCAAGGAGGACTTCTTCGGTGACATGGACTTCAAGGTGACCGGCACCACGGAGGGCATCACGGCCCTCCAGATGGACATCAAGGTGCAGGGCATCAACGAGGACATCATCCGCACCGGCCTCGCCAAGGCCCACGCGGCCCGCCTCTTCATCCTCGACAAGATGACCGAGGTCATCCCCTCGGCACGCGGCGACGTCAGCGCCTTCGCACCGCGCATCATCACCATCAAGATCAACCCCGAGAAGATCCGCGACATCATCGGCAAGGGCGGCGCCATGATCCGCAAGATCCAGGAAGAGACCGGCACGGAGATCAACGTCGAGGACGATGGCAGCGTGGAGATCGCGGCCGTCAGCTCGGAGAACTCCTCGCGGGCCATCCAGTGGATCGAGTCGCTCACCCGCGAGGTCGAGGTCGGCGGCCTCTACCTGGGCAAGGTGACCCGCATCATGGGCTTCGGCGCCTTCGTGGAGATCCTGCCCGGCAAGGAGGGCCTCGTGCGCATCGGCGAGCTGGCCGACTACCACGTGCCCACCGTGGAGGATGTCGTCCAGGTTGGCGACGAGATCATGGTCGTGGTCATCGAGGTCGACCGCCAGGGTCGCGTCAACCTGTCTCGCAAGGCCGCCATGCAGCGGCACTTGGCCAAGGCCGGCGAGGCCTAGTCCCGGAGCAGACGTCCGACTCCATGGCAGAGGGCGCCGCGGCCGACCCAGCCCGGCGCCCGCACGCAGGAGTCGGTCCTGCCATCGGCCCGCACTGCTGCGTCCGCGCGGGCCGATGGAGCGCTTCGCCCAAAGCAGCGAGTGGCGTGTCTTGCCAAGCCTCGGCGTCATGCACCGAGCACCCATTGCCACCCAGTGGCATATCTCGACGTGGTTGTTACGTGAACCGCAGACCCTTGCCGCTGCGCGGCAACGCCTGACACTCCTTTGCGCTGGACGGCAAGGATCGATACTTCTGTGCACGGGCTGACAAGGATCGTCGGATCAGCCTGATCCCTGGTCGAGATCTGCCGCCCAGCGGCAATCGCGACGATGGCCGCTGAGTTGCCTGCCCAGCGGCAATCGCGACGATGGCCGCTGAGTTGCCTGCCCGGCGGCGAACGCGACGATGGCCGCTGAGTTGCCTGCCCGGCGGCGAACGCGACGATGGCCGCTCAGCTGCCTGCCTCGCGGCATACGCGACGATGGCCGCCCCGCGTCGCGCCCTGATCGCCGCCCCGCGGACCGCCTCCCGGCCCGGCACCCTCATCCGCGGGGGTGTTCGATCGCCTCTCGGTATGTGGCCAGCGTCGCCTCCGCCACCCGGCTCCAATCGAAGCGTTCCAGGCGTTCGCCGTTGTGGCGGCCCATGGATGCCAGGTCGGCACGCATCGCGACCCGCAGCGCACCTTCGAGGCCCTGCGGGTCGTCTTCGTGGTAGAGGATGCCGCCGGCCTCGTCCAGGGTCTCGGTGACGCAGCCGCGGCGCGGCGCGATGACGGCCCGCTCGAAGGACATCGCCAGCAGCACCGACCCGGAGGTGAAGATCTCCAGGAAGGGGCAGGCCACGACGTCCGCCGCGCGCAGGTAGACCTGCAGCTCCTCGTCGGGCACGAAGCCCAGGTCCAGGCGCACGCGTGGGTCGGCGTCGACCAGGGCCACGAGGCGCGCCGCGTATGCCGCATCGACGGCTTGCCCGGCGATGACCAGGCGCGCGTATGGCTCCGGAAGCCTCCCGAAGGCTTCCACGAGCTCGGTCACGCCCTTGTAGGCGCGCACCCAGCCCGTGAACGCCACGACCCGGGCCGCCGCCGGCAGGTCCAGCCGGGCGCGTGCCGCCTCGCGGCTGATGTCGTCCGGGTAGGCGCCGCGGTAGTGGCCGTGGGGGATGACGTGGATCTTGGCGCGCGCCGCCGGTGCCGGGTCCAGGACGGCGGCCAGGCCATCTGCGGCCGCCCCGCAGTGCACGATGACGGCGTCCGCGAGGTCGAAGAGGGAGCGCATGAAGGCGCGCTCCGCCGGGTCCTCCCGGCGGTCGTGCCGGAAGAGGTCGTGGGCGGTCCAGACGATGCGCATGCCGGCCAGCCGGGCCAGTCGCAGCTCCAGCAGCGTCCGCCGGGCCTTCAGGGGGCTGACGCGTGGGCCGCGGGCGATGTAGGGCTCCGTCCAGTGGACGTGGATGATGTCCGGCCGACCACTGCTGCGAAGCGCCTCGAGCACGGGCGCCAGGCGGCGTGATCGCGTGCGGTCCGCGCGCACCTCCACTCCCAGTTCGCGCAGCCCGGTCGCCAGGGCGCGCTGGTAGGCGTTGGCCGTGGAGTAGTCGGGCAGGAAGAGCACGCGCATCGGCCGCGCCGACGAGGGCACCGGAGGGCCTAGACGCCCAGGTCGGCGTAGACCCGCAGCAGCTCTCGGGCCTGGTGCTGCCACGAGTAGCGCGTCCGCGCCGTCCGCAGGCAGCGAACGCGCAGGGCGGTGCGTTCCTCCTCCGGGGCGTCGACGATCTTGCGGATGGCGCGCGCGATGTCGGCCGGGTCGGTGGGGTCGCAGAGGACCCCACAGCCGGTCTCTGCCACGAGCGGGGCGATGCCAGGCAGGTCGCTGGCCACGACCGGCACGCCGACGCCGATGGCGTCGTATAGCTTGGTTGGCGTGTTGAGTCGGTGGTTGAGCGTGTCCGGCTGCACGGGCATGGCCGCCACGTCCGCTCCCCTGGACCACTCGGGGATCTCGGCTGGGGCGACCGATGCGCACAAGTGGATGCGGTCGCCGTGCGGCAGCGCTGCTGCCATCTCCTGGTAGCGTTCGTAGTCGGGACCGAAGCCTGCCACCACCAGGTCGGCGTCCTCGACGAGGGCGATGGCCTCGAAGAGCTGGCGCAGGCCGCGGCCACGCATGACCTGGCCGATGTACAGGACGATGCGTCGATCCGGAGGCAGCTCGAACTGGTGATGGAAGCGATCGGACCGTCGCACATCGTCGGCCGTGGGCTCGGCCTCCCCACCGTCCACGACCGCGGCATTGCGGACCACGGCGTCCACGGGCCTGCCGAGGATGTGGCCGAGCACCTGCGCGTAGGGGTCGCTCACGGTGACGACGGCGTCCGCGGCCCGGGCCAGGCGGCGCTCGTGGCGCCGCAGGAGCTGCTTCCACGGACCCGGCAGGCGGGCCATGCGCCCGGCCTCGCTGTCGATGTCGTTGGCGTCGTAGACGATGAGACCCCCGAAGCGCTTGCGCAGCGCGACCGCGAGCGACAGCGTGATGACGGATTCCGCCTGCCACACGTCCGCAGGCTCGACCTGCTCGGCGATGAGGCGTGCCCAGGCCCGCGACATGAAGAGGTAGCGCGTGGCCTGTGCGGAGCGACCCATCGTCTCGCGCAGCCGGCGTCGCATCGCGCCGCGCGCCCCCGGCCGGACCTCACCAGTCTCCGGCAGGCTGGGCACCGGCAGCCAGGCCAGCGGCTGCGGCTGGCGCACGCGGGTGACGGTGTGGTGGTCGAGCGGCTCCGTGGTGGCCAGGCCGGGACCCCAGCGCGCGATGACGGTCACGTGGTAGCCGGCCCTGCCCAACGACACGGCGGTCTTCCAGGCGCGGGCATCCGCCTCGTAGGTGTTGTTGATGAGGATGGCGACGCGCGTGGGGGCGTGTCTCACCGGGATGCCCGTCCTCCGTCATCGGCAGCGTGGTCGGCTCCACGGTAGCGCAGTCCGACGCCGGGGAACGAGCGTGAGGCGCTATCATCGGCCGGTGCCCATGGCGGAAGCCCCATAGGAAGTTCGACATGCCCATCGAGTCGCCTCGCAGACCCCTCACCGTCGCCGTCGTCGGCGCCACCGGCCTCGTCGGCCGGACCATGATCGCCATCCTCGCCGAGCGCCGCTTCCCCGTCGGGGAGCTGCGCCCGCTGGCCTCCCACGACGGCGGCCGCAGCGTGGACTTCGGCGGCCGCTCGTGGCCGGTGGGCACCACCACTCCGGCGGCGTTCGAGGGCGTGGACATCGCCCTCTTCTCGGCTGGCGGCGGCGCCTCCAAGGTCTTCGCCCCGGAGGCTGTGGCCCGCGGTGCCGTCGTCGTGGACAATTCCTCGCAGTGGCGCATGGAACCCGGCGTGCCTCTCGTGGTGGCCGGCGTCAACGACGCGGACGCCGCTGCCCACGAGGGCATCGTGGCCAATCCGAACTGCTCGACGATGCAGTTGATGCCCGTCCTGGCGGCCCTTCGGGACCGCGCCGGCATCGAGCGCGTCGTCGTGGACACCTACCAGGCCGTCAGCGGCACCGGCAACAAGGCCGTCGTGGAGCTGGAACAGCAGGTCAGGGCGCATGTCGACGGCGAACCGCTGCAGCACACGGTCTACCCGCACCAGATCGCCTTCAACGTCCTGCCTCACATCGACGTCTTCCGCGAGGATGGCTACACCAAGGAGGAATGGAAGGTCATCGTCGAGTCGCGCAAGATCCTGCACCTGCCGGAGCTGCGCGTCTCCTGCACGGCGGTGCGCGTGCCGGTCGTGACCGCGCACTCGGAAGCCGTCCACGTCGAGCTGCAGCGGCCCTTGACGGCGCACGAGGCGCGTGAGCTCTTCGCTGCCGTGCCGGGTGTCATCGTCCGCGATGATCCGGCCGCCAACGTCTACCCGCTGGCCACGGAGGCCGCCGGGCGGGACGAGGTCTTCGTCGGTCGCATCCGCCAGGATCCCTCCGTCCCGGACGGCCGTGGGCTGGCCTTCTGGGTCGTCTCGGACAACCTCCGCAAGGGCGCCGCCACGAACGCCGTGGAGATCGCTGAGATCCTGGCCCGCAACGACTGGCTGGCGGCGGCGTCCCGCCGTGCCGTCGGGGCCGCGTGACGAGCGAGGATCGCAAGGCAGCTCTCGACGCCATCGCCAGCGAAGTCCGGGCCTGCAGGCGCTGCCGGCTGTCGGAGCAACGCACCCAGGCCGTGCCGGGTGAGGGCCATCCGGATACGGAGGTCATGTTCGTCGGGGAAGGGCCCGGCCAGAACGAGGACCGGCTCGGCCGCCCGTTCGTGGGTGCCGCCGGCAGCCTGCTGGAGGAGCTCCTGGCGATGGTGGGCTGGCGTCGCGAAGACGTCTTCATCACCAACGTCGTGAAGTGCCGGCCGCCCGGCAACCGCGACCCCGAGGCGGACGAGATGGCCGCTTGTGCGCCGTTCCTGCGCCGTCAGCTGGAGGTGCTCGATCCGGCTCTCGTGGTGACGCTGGGCCGCTTCAGCCTGCAGACGTTCATGCCCGGTGACACCATCAGCCGTGTGCACGGCACGACTCGGCCCATCGACCCGGCCAGCGGTGCGCGCGCGGCCACCGGCTACGCCATGTACCACCCCGCGGCCGCCTTGCGCCAGGCTGCCCTCCGGGAGACGATGCAGCGCGACATGGCAGCCGTCCCGGAGACGCTCATGATCGCCAGGGAAGGGCGCGCCACGCTGCCCGAGGCCGTCGTGGCCGCCACCGAACCAGCCCCGGGCCACGTGCTCACCGGCGCATCATCCAGCAGTGCGCCGCCCGCCGGCGCGACGATCACCGCAGCCAGCGACAGCCGGGTCATCGCCCCCGCCATCTCGTCCATCATGCCCACCAGCACAGCGGAGTCAACGACCGACATGAACTCGACCATCCCAGACGACCAGCTGGGGCTCTTCTAGATGGCTGTCACGCGCGCGCCCGCGTCCTCCCGCGAGGTCCTGCGGGTCATCCCGCTCGGGGGCATCGGCGAGATCGGCAAGAACATGACGGTCTTCGAGTTCGCCGACCAGATCATCATCGTGGACTGCGGCCTGATGTTCCCCGAGGAGGAGATGTACGGCATCGACCTCGTGGTGCCGGACATCGCCTACCTGCGCGACAAGCGCGAGCGTGTCAAGGCCTTCGTCATCACCCACGCTCACGAGGATCACGTGGGCGGCCTGCCCTACATCCTGCCCGAGTTCCCCGGCGTGCCCGTCTACGCCTCCACGCTGGCGCGCGGCCTGCTGGGCAACAAGGTCAAGGAGCACAAGCTTCGCAACAACCCGCTCCTCGCACTGGAGCCCGGCGACACGGTGGAGCTGGGTCACTTCGACGTGACCGCCTTCCGCATCGGCCACTCCATCCCCGACGCCATGGGCCTGCGCATCCGCACGCCCTTCGGCGACATCATCCACACCGGGGACTTCAAGTTCGACCACACGCCGGTGGACGGCAAGCCCTCCGACTTCCAGGCCCTCGCCCGCTTCGGCGAGGAGGGTGTGCTCTGCCTGATGTCGGATTCGACTCGGGCCGAGAGCCCCGGCTACACGCCGTCGGAGCGCACCGTGGGCGAGGCCTTCCGGGAGATCATGGAGGGACTCACGGGCCGCGTCATCGTAGCCACCTTCGCCTCCAACATCGCGCGCATCCAGCAGGTCTTCGAGGCCTCGGAGACGTTCGGCCGTCAGGTCGCCGTCATCGGGCGCTCCATGGAGCAGAACACGCGCATCGCCGCGGACCTCGGCTACCTGCGGCCGCCCAGCACGGGCCTGGTACCGAAGGATCGCATCCGCGACATCCCCGACGCGCGCCTCACCATCGCCACGACCGGCGCCCAGGGTGAGCCCATGGCCGGCCTGGCGCGCATGGCCAATCGCGACCACCGCTTCGTGGAGATCGGGCCGGGCGATACGGTCATCGTCAGCGCCAGCCCCATCCCGGGCAACGAGGAGTACGTGGCGCGTACCGTGGACAACCTCTTCAAGGCTGGTGCCAACGTCTTCTACCACGCCATCAAGCGGGCCCACGTCTCCGGCCATGCCAGCCAGGAAGAGCTCAAGCTGATGCTCAACCTGACCAAGCCCAAGTACATCATCCCCATCCACGGCGAATTCCGGATGCTGGTGCAGCACGGCCGCCTGGCTGCCGACGTGGGACTCGAGCCGGAGAACATCCTCATCCTCGAGAATGGCCAGCCCATCGAGTTCCTGGCCGACGGCACGGCTCGCCGTGGTCAGCCCGTGGAGGCCGGCTACGTCTACGTGGACGGCGTCTCCGTGGGCGAGGTCGGTGACATCGTGCTGCGTGACCGGCGGGCACTTGCCAAGGACGGCATGTTCCTCGTGGTGGTCGCGGTGGACAAGCAGAACGGCACCCTCGTCGGTGAGCCGGAGGTCGTCACGCGCGGCTTCGTGGCCAACGCTGACGAGAGGCTCCTGCGAGGTGCGGCCGCCCGGATCAGGGACTCCATCGAGGGCGGCGGCGGCCACATCAGCGAGGTGGGGCTGCTGAAGGCGCAGATCAAGGACGGGCTCTCCAGCTACCTCTTCGAGCAGACGCGACGGCGACCGATGGTCTTCCCGGTGATCGTGGAGGTCTGAGCATGGCACGGGCGAAGAAGACGACCTCGCGCACCTCGAACCGGGGCCGCACAGGCTCGGCCACGAGACGAGCGCCCCTCGTCTCGTCGTCCACGCTGCGTTCCATCGTGGCCGTCGTCCTGCTCGCCGCGGGCGCCATCACGCTCATCGCCCTCTTCCTCCCCGGCGGCGGGCTCCTCAACGGATACGTGGACGGCTTCTTGCGCCCCGTCTTCGGGCAGGGCGCCTGGCTGCTCGGCGTCCTGCTGCTGGTGGCCGGTGTGCTGGTCGAGCGGGCGCCCAAGGTCGACTACAGCTGGGTCACGGTCGCGCTGGGCGGGCTCATCGTCTTCATCGGCGGCCTGGGGCTCATCCACCTGCTCAGCGGCAAGGGCGGCAGTCCAGGCGACCTGGAGCAGGGTGGAGGCGCCCTGGGGCACCTGCTCTCCTCGACGCTGGCCGACCTCATCAGCCCCTTCGGGGCGCTCGTGGTGCTGCTGGCCATCGTGCTGGTGGGCATCCTGCTGCTCTTCGACATCACGCTGGTGGCGTTCGTGTCGCCCTTCGCGCGGGCCGGACGGGCGGCTGCCGGCGCTGCGGGTGCGGGTGCCACGAGTGCCGCGCTGGCAGTGCGTTCGCGCGGATCGCAGGAGGACCAGGGCACGGTCGTCATCCCCGTCGCGCGGGCTGGCTCGGTCACTCGGCGCCGCTCCGCCGTCGACGAGCCGGCTCCCGATCTGCCCGAGCCGCTGCCCAGTCCGCTCCCGGTCAGCCTGACGGTCTGGTCGGGCGGCCGACAGGGCAGCCAGGCGAGCCTCGGGGGCACGAGTGGCGCGGTCGGCGGGCTGCCGCAGGAGATGACAACGGGTGTGGGACCGACCGCAGCCGGTGCCGTGGGCAGTGATCGAGCGAGCGTGCCAGCTGCCGGCGCGGCGGTGCTGGCGACGCTGACGGGCGAGGACCAGGCCGCTGGTGCCCCAGAGCCTGGCTGGCTCGACGACCCGGCGGAGGCCGCCTGGCGCCGCCTGTACCAGAAGGAGTGGCGCCTGCCGAGCGTCTCGCTGCTCGACCCGGCCAGCGAATCGGCTGAAGTCAGCCTCCAGGACCACGAGCGCAACGTGCGCATCATCGAGGAGAAGCTGCGCTCCTTCCAGATCCCGGCCACGGTCGTGGCCACGAACACCGGGCCGGTCGTGACGCAGTACGAGGTGCGTCCGGACGCTCGCATCAAGATCTCGCGGATCGAGGGCCTCGCCGACGACCTGGCCATGGCCCTGGCGGCGCGTACCATCCGCATCGAAGCCCCCATCCCCGGGCGTGACGTGGTCGGCATCGAGATCCCCAACCACGCTTCGGAGATGGTGGGCATCCGCTCGGTCTACGTGGACGCCGACATGGCCTCGGCCACGAGCCCCCTGACCTTCGCGCTGGGCCGGGATGTCTCCGGCAAGCCCTACGCCGTGGACCTCGGACGCATGCCGCACCTGCTCATCGCCGGGGCCACCGGTTCGGGCAAGTCGGTCTGCGTCAACGCCATCATCACCAGCATCCTCATGCGCGCCAAGCCGACGGAAGTGCGCTTCGTGCTCATCGACCTCAAGCGTGTCGAGCTGGCGCCCTACGGGCGCATCCCGCACCTGCTGGCCGACGTGATCGTGGAGGCACACCAGGCGCGGGCCGCGCTGGGCTGGGCGGTGGGCGAGATGGAGGACCGCTACAAGAAGCTGGCCCGCTCCACGAGTCGCAACATCGGGGCCTACAACGCCTCTCCGGGCGTCGCCCCGGAAGACCGCATGCCCTATATCGTGCTCATGATCGACGAGCTGGCCGACCTCATGATCCAGGAGGGGCGCAAGGTCGAGGAGCCCGTCGTCAAGCTGGCCCAGAAGGCCCGCGCCGTAGGCATCCACCTCGTGCTGGCCACGCAGCGGCCCAGCGTCAACGTCGTGACGGGTCTCATCAAGGCCAACGTGCCCAGCCGTATCGCCTTCGCCATGGCCTCCATGGTGGACAGCCGCACCGTGCTGGACGCCCCGGGGGCTGAGGACCTCATCGGTCGGGGAGACATGCTCTACCAGCCGGCCGATCTGCCACGGCCCGTGCGCATCCAGGGCGTCTTCGTCTCCGATGCCGAGGTGCAGGCCGTGACCGAGCACTGGCGCACCCAGGAGCCCACGCCCCTCTATGACCCGGAGGTGCTGGCCGGCACGGGCGACAGCGATGATGGCGAGGGCGGCGAGTTCGCCTGGCTGGCCAAGATCGCCGAGGACGAGCTCACCCCCCGCGCCGCGGAGCTCGTGCTGCTGACCGGCAAGGCCAGCACCTCGATGATGCAGACGAAGCTGAAGGTCGGCTTCAACCGCGCCAGCCGCCTCATGGACGAGCTGGAACGGGTGGGCATCGTGGGGCCGCAGGACCCACGCAACCCGGCCGTGCCGCGGACCGTCTACGGTCCCGAGAACTGGGTCCGCTCCATGGAGGACGTGGACGCCCCCTGAGGCGGGCGACCGCTGCAACATCCTGTAGGTCAGGGGCAGCTGCAGGGTCGAGGAGCCGTCCAGCGCGTCGTGTCCCGCCCATGAGGCCATTCGGCCGACGAAGTCATCACGATGGATCACGAACGGGACCATCGGACCGGCGGACCGAGATAACGCCGAGTCCCGGCGCTGGCCGTCCCGCACAGCAGGCCGATCGACGGCCGTGGTGGCGGCACGACGGCCTCCCGCGATGCGGCTGAATCGCCGGGCTTCGATTGGACTCGCCGATGGGACAGCAGGTCCGGCCACGGAGATCGGACAGCCCCGCGGTGCCGATCGCCGAGCGTGGCCCGGTCACGGGCCGGTCGGACGCCGTTAGACTCAAGGCACGATGCCCAAGTTCCAGGCTCCCCGCGGCACGCGTGATCTGCTGCCCCCCGAACGCAGTGTCTTCCTGCGCCTCGAGGAGGCCGCCCGCGACCTGGCTACCCGCTACGGGTACCAGCCTATCGAGACGCCCCTCTTCGAGCAGACGGCCGTGTACGAACGCGGCGTCGGCGAGGTCACCGACGTCGTGGAGAAGGAACTCTTCCGCGTCCAGGCGGGGCGCGGAGACGAGGAACGCGAGCGATGGGCGCTCCGCCCGGAGCCCACCGCGGGCATCGTGCGTGCCTACGTCCAGCACGGCATGCGCACCTGGGCACAGCCCGTGAAGCTGACGCTGACGGGACCCATGTTCCGCTACGACCGCCCACAGGCTGGCCGCTACCGGCAGTTCTGGCAGTTCGACGTGGAGGTCATCGGCGACCCCGGGCCGGCCGTCGACGCGGAGATCATCGAGCTGGCCACCGCCTTCTTCTCGGCCGTCGGCCTCTCGGACGTGCAGGTGCACGTCAACTCCATCGGCGATGGCGCCTGCCGGCCGGCCTACATCGCGGCCCTGCGCGACTACTTCCGGGCGCGCGAGGCTGAGCTGCCGGAGCTCGAGCGCACGAGGCTGGCCACGAATCCGCTGCGGCTCCTGGACTCCAAGGACGAGCGCATGGCCCCGCTCATCGCCTCCGCGCCGACCATCAGCCAGCACCTCTGCGAGGCCTGCCGCGAGCACTTCGAGGGGCTCCTCGCGCACCTTGAGGCGCTCTCCATCGAGCCCCGGCTGGCGCCCACCCTGGTGCGCGGCCTCGACTACTACACGCGCACGGCCTTCGAGTTCTATCGACCCGGCGCGGAGGGGCAGCAGCAGGCCCTCGGCGGCGGGGGCCGCTACGACGGGCTGGTGGAGCTGCTGGGTGGCCAGCCCACGCCGGGCATCGGCTTCGGCATCGGCCTCGACCGCGTCGCCCTGGCGCTCGCCGAACAGTCCGCGGCCCTCTCCCCGGAGCACTGGCGCCCGGCCGCCGTGGTGGTTGGTGCGGACGCGCAGGACACCGTGGTGCGCCTCCAGGTGGCGACCGAGCTGCGCGGCGCCGGTCTGGCCTGCTGGCCGGACCTCACGACGCGGCGCCTCGGCAAGCAGCTCGAGGGCGCAGGACGGGCCGGCGCCCACTTCGCGGTCATCTGCGGGGACGAGCTGGAAGAGGGTCATGTCCAGCTCCGCGACCTTGAGGCCGGCACGCAGCGCCAGGTGGCCGTGACCGACCTGGCCCGTGAGCTCCTGCGTGCGCAGGCCCAGCACCGCCACGGCGGGGACGGGTGACGCTCCCGATCCGCCATCCATGACAGCCGCCGACGTGCGCCCATGACGCTGGGCATCATCGAGGCCGGCCCTGCGGATCGCGCAGACTGGACGGCCTTCGTGGCTTCCCGGCCGGAGGGGGACGTCCTGCAGAGCTGGGCCTGGGGCGACGCCGGGGCAGGGGAGCCCGGTGAGCACTGGACCCGGCTCATGGTCGTTGACGCGGCCGGCCGCCCGCGCGGCGTGGCCCTGGTGCTGGACCGCGGCACCTCCTTCGGCCGCACCATCCTGTACGTGCCCCACGGGCCGCTGTGGGATCGTGAGGCTGCGGACGCTGCGGAGGTCCTGGCGCACCTTGTCACGGGCCTCAAGGCCCATGCCCGGGAGCGGCGTGGCATCGTCCTCAAGCTTGACCCCCGTGCTTCAGGGGAGGCGCCGCTGACCGACGCCGTCGAACGTGCCCTGCTGGCGGGTGGCGCTCGGCCCGCGGCCCATGACCTGCAGGCGCCCACGACGCGCATCGTGGACCTGGCTGCTGCAGCGGACCCGGTGGCAGGCTGGTCGAAGGACGCCCGCGCCGAGCAGCGCCGAGCCGAACGCGAAGGCACCACCGTGCGCGTGGACCGTGCCGCAGCGCCCGACGTGCTCGATGCCTTCCACGACCTGCTGGCACAGACTTCCGAACGGGCCGGCTTCCGCATCCGCTCGCGTGCCTTCCTTGGCGCGCTGGCCGCGCCGCTGGCGGCCAGCGGCGACTGGTTCCTGGCCCTGGCCGAGCACGACGGCCGACCCCTGGCGGGCGCCATCGCTCCCCGCACCGGCGACCGGGCCTTCTACCTCTACGCAGCCTCCACGCGCGACCCGGAGCTGGCCGCGAAGCGCGGCCCATACGCGGCCATGGCTGCGCTGCAGCGAAGCCTGCGCGAGGCCGGGACGCGGAGCCTCGACCTGTGGGGCGTCCGCGAGCCCGATGACCCCACGGTCGATCCCGCCTGGGAAGGCTTCAGCCTCTTCA
>JBFYUV010000308.1:0-2997 GCA_041299865.1 Chloroflexota bacterium | reverse complement strand
CGGCGGCCCGCTGTTGCTGTCCGCTTCGTAGGCGTAGGCGACACCGAGTTGCTGGGCCGCGCGGGCGGCGGTCTCGGGCATGAAGGGCGCCGGGGCGACGGAGATGACCCGGCAGGCTTCCACGAGGTCGCCAAGGACCTCGACCAAGCGGGCGGCCGCGGCTGCGTCACCGTTCCGGGAAGCCTTGGCCAGGCTCCAGGGCTGGGTCGACTCCACGTAGCGGTTGGCCTGGCCCACGAACCCCCAGAGCGTCTCCAGCGCGAGGTGCAGGAGGTTCGCGTCCAGCTGCTCGGCATAGCGCTCGAAGGTGGTCGCCCAGCCATCGGCCATCTCCCCAGCTGTTGGTGCCGGTCGCTCCCCGTCCAGGTAGCGGCTCGTCATGGAGAGCGTGCGGTTGAGCAGGTTGCCGTAGTCGTTGGCGAGGTCGGCGTTGTAGCGGCGCACGAAGCTGTCCCAGGAGACGTCGCTGTCCCGATCGAAGGCCACCTCGCGCAGGACCGCGTAGCGCGTCCCGTCGCGACCGAGAGCGGCCACGACATCCACGGGGTCCAGGAAGTTGCCGCGGCTCTTGCTCATGCGCTCGCCCTGGGCGAGGAGCCAGCCGTGGACCCACACCTTGCGCGGCAGCGGCAGGCCGGCACTCATGAGCATGGCCGGCCAGTAGATGGTGTGCAGCCGGTTGATGTCCTTGCCGATGACCTGCAGGTCGGCCGGCCACCAGTGCTCGAAGGACGCGGGATCGCCGGGGAAGCCGGCGCCCGTGATGTAGTTGATGAGGGCGTCGTACCAGACGTAGACGGTGCCGGCGGCCGGGTCCCAGGTGCCGTCGGCACGCTGGGCGGACGAGCCGTCCGGCAGCAGCGGGAAGGGGATGCCCCACGTGGCGCCCTCACGGCTCACGGAGAAATCTTCCAGGCCCTGGCGGATGAAGCCGAGCATCTCGTTCTTGCGATACTCGGGCGCCACCCAGTCGGGATGCTCCGCGTAGTGGCGCTCCAGGCGTTCCTGGTATGAGCTGAGCCGGAAGAACCAGTTGCGCTCGGTCAGCCACTGCAGCTCCACATCGGGGTGGTTGGGGCAGTGGAAGCCGTGGCCGTCCTCGATGAGGTCGCTGCTGTTGCGGAAGCCCTCGTTGGGGCAGTACCAGCCCTGGTAGTCGCCGAGGTAGATGTCACCGTTGTCGTGGGCGCGGCGAATCATCTCGTGGACGGCGGCCGCGTGGTCCGGATCCGTGGTGCGGATGAAGCGGTCGGGGCTGATGCCGAGGGCGTCCTCCGCGGTCCGGAAGAGCGCCACCATCTCGTCCACGAACGCCTTCGGCTCAAGTCCACGCTGGGCGGCCGTGGTGGCGATGTTGACCGAGTACTCGTCGGTGCCGGTCAGGAAGCGGGTGTCGTCCCCAATCATGCGGTGCCAGCGGGCGATGACGTCAGCGCCCACGACCTCGTAGAGGGTGTGCAGGCCGGGGCGGTTGTTGGCATAGGCGATGGCGGTGGTCAGGTAGAAGCGGCGTCGTCCTGTCATGGGCTGGAGCGATGCTACCAAGCGCAGCAGCTCCCGGCCTCGCGCCGCCGCGCCCGGCCTCGCGCCGCGGTGATCGGCGCCGCGGTGATCCGCGCCGCTACAGCGCTGGAGGCAGCCCTACGCTGAGCAGCAGCGCGCTGAGCGCCACGGCCGCGATCGTGCGGACCGCCGGCCCGTGGTGGACCAGGTGCAGGCGAGCCAGCCGTGAGTGGCGTGGGCCGGGAGTCAGCGTCTGGTCCTTGCCTGCCGCCCTGGCGTCAGCCAGCAGCGAACGCTGGCTGACGTGGCCGCGGACCTCGCGCTCGCGGTGCCCGGCCAGCATCCGGGTGATCTCCAGGTTGGGGAGCATGCCGTTCATCGCTCGGACCTCGCGCTTCGTGAGGACGAGCCTACGCAGCGATCGCGGCGCCGTCTGTCAAACAGCCGACACCTGGGCTGTCATTCGCCGGTCGCCCGCTCCAGGGCCTCGACATCGGGGATGAGCAGGCTGTCGTGCTCGATGATGAGCAGACCGCGCTCCACGAACCCGGAGAGCAGCTTGTTGACCGACTGGCGCGTGCCGCCGATCATCGCCGCGAGGTCCGACTGCGTGTAGGGCCAATCGAGGCGCACCTCGCCCGATCCGGGGGCAGCCTCCCGGGCCAGGCGCGCCAGGCGGGTCGCCAGGCGGCCGGCGAGGTCAAGGAAGTGCAGCTCCTCCACCTGCCCGGTGAGCCGCCGCAGCTCGCGGGCCAGGCTGGCCAGCAGCGCATCGCGGAGACCTGGGTCGCGATCGAGCAGTTGGCGGAAGCGGTCACGGGCCAGCGTCCACGTCTCGCAGGGCTCGAGGGCCACGGCCATCGCCGAGCGCGGCTCATCATCGAGCAGGGCCAGCTCGCCGAAGGCATCTCCGCGACGCAGCGTGGCGATGATGGCCTCATCGCCCTCGGGACTGGGCAGCACGATCTTGACGGCGCCCGAGCGCACAAGGTGGAGGCTATCGCCGGGGTCACCCTGGTGGAAGATGATCTCGCCGCGCCGGAAGCGACGCCGGTGCAGGTGCGCGGCGACGTCGGCCAGCGAGCCCTCGCTGGCATGGGCGAAGAGCGGCGAGTTGCGCAGCTGTTCGACGATCAGGTCCATGCTCTTAGTGGCGGAAGTGGCGTCGGCCCGTGACGACCATGGCCGCTCCCGCGGCGTCCACAGCGGCAATGACCTCGTCGTCGCGCTTCGAGCCACCAGGCTGGATGACGGCGCTCACGCCGGCGGCCAGGCAGACCTCGACGCCGTCCGCGAAGGGAAAGAAGGCATCCGAGGCGACGACCGCTCCCCTGGTCCGCTCCCCGGCCTGCGCGACGGCGAGACGGGCGCTCGTGACGCGGTTCATCTGGCCGGTGCCGACCCCCAGGAGGGCACCATCGCGGGCGACCACGATGGCGTTCGACTTGACGTGTCGGACGACCCGCCAGGCGAAGGCCAGGTCGGCCAGCTCGT
>JBFYUV010000307.1:0-2830 GCA_041299865.1 Chloroflexota bacterium | reverse complement strand
CCGAGGCAGCCTGGAAGGGTGACCGCCGCGATGCCATCCGCGCCCTCGCCAGCCATCCGTGGCTGACCGAGCTCCGCGAGGCTGAGACGCTCTACGACGAGATGGCTCACGCTCACCGCGCCTATCTCCCGGAGCGCCTGCTGCCGTGAGCTCGACCGGGCGGGTGCTGCGATGAGCCCGGAGCGACCTCTGCTGCTCGGAGTCGACGGCGGCGCCAGCAAGACCGTGGCGCTCATCGCCGACGAGGGCGGCACGGTCCTCGGAGCGGGGCGATCCGGCTCATCGGACATCCACGGACCGACGGGACCCGCGGCGGCGGTCGCTCGCGTGGCCGACGCTGTCCGCCAGGCCCTTTCGAGTGCCGGGCTGCCAGCCGCCGACATGACCGGGGCGGTCTTCTGCCTCTGCGGGGCCGACTGGCCGGAGGACGACGACCTCTACGCCACCGCCCTCGCCACGCAGCTGGGGCTGACGTCGCCACCCCTGGTCATGAACGACTCCTTCGCCACGCTTCGGGCAGGCACACCGGATGGCCTCGGCGTGGCCCTCGTGCTGGGAACCGGCGGCGCCGTGGCTGCCCGCGGTCCGGGCGGCCAGACCTGGTTCTCCGGCTTCCGCATCGAGGCCTCGGGTGCCGCGGAGCTCGGGCGCCTCGCCTACGAGCGTCTCATCCGCGGCGCCTACGGCTCGGGCACGGCGCCCTCGTACCAGGAGGCGGCCCTAGCGGTCTTCGGGGTCGGGAGCGTGGAGGAGCTCGTCCACGCTGTCTCGCGTGTGGATGGCCCACGCCAGGAGTGGCGGGCGCGACTGGCGCCGGTGCTCCTGGAGGCGGGCCATCGCGGCGAACCGGAGGCGCACGCCCTCGTCCACGAGCACGGCCGGATGCTGGCCGGCTACGTGCGCGCCGCAGCCCGGCGCGTGCGCCTGGACGTGGGAGCCAGCGCGGTCGTCCTGGGCGGCGGTCTCCTGCGCCACCCCTGCCCGGATCTGGCCGACGCAGTAGCCGAAGGGCTGCCCGGATGGCACGTGGTGCGGGCCGCGGTGGAGCCTGTCTATGGGGCCCTTCTTCTTGCCGCGGACGACGTGGGCGCGCATCCCCGCCTCAAGCGGCTTCGCGAGTCCGGACCCGAGGCCACCTTCTTCAGGACGCTGTAGCGCCCCGCGACATCCCTTTGGAGCGGCAGGCCCTGGGTCAGGGCGAACGCCCGTGTGCCTACAGTTCCTGACGGCGGAAGGCCCACAAGGCGAGGCTCACCGCAGCCACGATGATGGCCACGTTCACGACGATCGGACCCAGCAGCGGGTCCGGGATCGTGCCCACGGCCAGTACGTCCGCGGCACCCCAGAGCCCCGTGGGCACGTAGGGGCCGACGACGGGGAGCGCCGAGAGGATGCCGGCCACCAGCAGGGCCGCGATGCCGATGCCGCCAGCCACGAGGGCCGAGCGTGCCATGACCGAGGCCAGGAAGGTGATGGCCGCGAAGACTGCCAGCGAGAGCCACACCAGGAACACCGTGCCGACGAACCCGCCCGCAGGCAGCGGCTCGAAGAGGATGGCCGTGTAGACCCAGCAGAGCACGCCGGCCACGATGGTGCCGAGGGCCAGGAGCGCCCCGATGGCGACGACCTTGGCGCCCAGGAAGGCGCCCCGTGTGACCGGCTTGGTGAGCAGGAACGCGGCCGTGCCCTGGTCCTTCTCGCCGGCCACCGAGCCCATCGTCACGAGGATGGCGGCCAGCACGCCGAACTGCCCCAGGTTCTTGGTGAATTGGACGGCCGCGTCGCCGACCACCGGGTCGGGGACGATGCCGGTGAGCTGGTCGCCGCCCACCGCGGAGATGATCTCCTGGATGTAGCGCGCGAAGACCGGCGAGATCATGCCCAGGATGGCGAAGAGGATGACGATGACGGGCAGTCGCAGGGTGCGCAGCTGCTCACGCAGCTCCTTCTGGATGAGCAGCCCGAGGCCGTTCATCGGGCGGCCCCTTCGTCCGGCGTTCGGCCAGGCATCTCGGCGCCCACGAGCTGCAGGAAGACGTCCTCGAGCGTCGGCCGCACGCGTTCGAAGCGAGCCAGTCGGACACCAGCCGCTACCACCATGGGCAGCGTCTCGGCGGCCGCCAGCTCCGTATCGTGCACCACGACCCGGATGACGCCGTGCTCGACCCGCACGTCCCGACTCCAGGCTGCCGCGCGGAGCTGGGCGATGAGCACCTCCACGCCGGGCTCCTGGCCAGGCTCGGGATCGAGCTCCAGGATGGGCCGCGCGTGACGTGCCAGCAGCTCCTCCATGGGTGCCTCGGCCGCGAGCCGCCCGCGATCGAGGATGGCGACCCGGTCGCAGATGCGCTCGACGTCGTTGAGGATGTGGGTGCTCATGAGGATCGTGGCAGTGCCGCGGAGGCCCCCGATGAGCTCCAGCACATCACGCCGGCCGGCCGGGTCGAGGGCGCTGACCGGCTCGTCGAGGAAGATGACCGATGGTCGCGGCAGGATGGCCTGACCCACGCCGAGGCGCTGGCGCATGCCGCCCGAGTAGCCGCCGATGCGCCGCCTCGCCGCGTCGCTGAGGCCGACGATCTCGAGCACCTCGTCGACGCGAGCGCGTAGCACGCGGCCGACCAGTCCGTATGCTCGTCCAGCCAACTCGAGCAGCTCCCGACCGGTCATCCAGCCGTAGTAGCGCGGCTCCTGACCGAGGTAGCCGATGTGGCGCGCCAGCTCGAGGTTGCCGTCGGCGACGGGGATGCCGGCCACCATGGCCGTGCCGCTGGTGGGGTGCCCGAGACCGGTGAGCAGGCGCAGGGTGGTCGTCTTGCCCGCCCCGTTG
>JBFYUV010000306.1:0-7676 GCA_041299865.1 Chloroflexota bacterium | reverse complement strand
CCGAGGCCGGGGACCGGACGCCTCGATCAGCATGACCGGGCGCCTGCTCATCCGCACGGATGGCGCCTCGCGCGACAACCCGGGACCTGCCTCCGCGGGCGCCGTGCTCATCGACGCCGAGCGTCCCGACGCCACGCACCCTGACTGCCCACCCGTCTCGGTCGTCTCGCGACCGCTGGGCATCCAGACCAACAACGTGGCTGAGTACACAGCCCTGCTGCTGGCGCTGGAGGAGGCCCATCGACTGGCGGCCACGGAGATCGACCTGCGGCTTGACTCCAAGCTCATCGTCGAGCAGCTCCACGGCCGCTGGCGGGTCAAGGACGCCAAGCTCAAGCCGCTCCACGAGGAGGCACGCCGGCTGCTGGCCGGGTTCGCCCGCTGGAAAGCGACGCACGAGCCGCGCGCCACCAACCGCGCGGCCGACGCGCTCGCCAACCTGGCGCTCGACGATCCGGCTGCGGCGGCCCGCCTGGAAGCCCGCTACCGCGCCTGATCCGGGCCGCGGCCGCGGACCATGCGCGCGTCCGCAGACCCGTGTCTCGAGTGCCTGCTGCGCTGGCCGTCTGTCCCACGTGGGGGTCCATCGGACCGCCGGGCTGCTCCGCATGCCCCACCTGGACCGTCCCAGCGGACGTTTGGCCCCCGCCAGCAGCCGATCGGCCGGCGGGGACCCGTCTGGACCACCACGGCAGGCAACGGCTGCCCTCTCGGCAGTCGGTTGGCCTTCTGGGTGGGACAGCCGGAGGGCCTGACGGGGCCACTGCCCGCTTGGAGGCCCGGTGCCGCGCGGTGCCGACCGTGCCTTCGAGGGTGGCGCGCGGTGCCGGTGCTAGAGTCATCTCGCCAGCGAGGTGGCCGGATGGCTGCGCGCGGCGGGGTGACTCGCCGCTCGAGGAAAGTCCGAGCACCGCGACGCAGGGTAGCGGGTAACTCCCGTCCGCCGAGAGGCGAGGACCAGCGCCACAGAGACGAGTCGGCGGCGTCTCCGGTCGCCGCCGGGTGAAACGGGCAAGCTCTACCTTGTGAAAGGCCAAATAGGAGAGCCCGTGCGGTGTGAGCCGCACGAGGGGTGCGTCGCCCCGCTCTCGGGTCGGCCGCAGGAGGCGTCGGGTGACCGGCGCCCTAGATGGATGGCCATCCCCGCGCTTGCGCGGGACAGAACTCGGCTTACAGGCCGCCTCGCTGGCAGCCTCCCCGCCAGCTACCGCCCGGCACTCGGCGGGGCCCTGGGCCGTGACCATCGAGTCCGCCACCGGCGTGCGCGAACGGCCCACCGACCGAGCGCGATAGACTCCGGCGTGCAGGGTGCCTACCGGGTGCCCGTCTTCAATGGAAGGAGCCGACACCCATGTCCCACCGTGCCCCGTCGATCCGCTCGCGCATGACCATCGTGAGCAGCGGGATCGTCCTCGCCCTGTCGCTCGTCTCTGCCCCTGTCGCACTGGCGCAGGAGGACGGCCCTGACGTCACCGTCCAGAATCTCCTGGCGGCCATCGAGGCCAAGGACTTCGAGGCTCTGCCCTCGTTCTTCTGCGAGGAGTTCGCCGCGCAGGCGGCCACCTTCGACCTCTCAGGCCTGGCTGGCACACTGCCGGAAGGCACCGATGCCCAGTCGCTCCTCGACGCCTTCATCCTCGACACCGAGGTGGCCAGCGTGGAGGTCGTCAGCCAGTCGGACACCGAGGCGGTCGTGAAGCTCGTGGCCACGATGTCCATGGGCATCGATACGGAGGCCTTGGCGCCTTTCATCGAGGGCCTGCTCGCTGCCACCGGGCAGGAGGTGACGCCTGACATGGTCGAGATGATGACCGGCATGATCGCCTCGGAGTTCACCGCCGAGACCACCGACATCGACGAGGAGATCACCCTCGTGCCCGGCGAGGCCATGCCCTGGCTCATCTGCGACGATCTCGGCGGCAGCACCCCTGAGGCCAGCCCGGCAGCCAGCCCTGAGGCCAGCCCGGCCGCGTAGCCGACCTGCAGGTCGGGGCGCCCTCGGCCGGTCGAGGGGCGAAGCGCCGACGAGTGTTCTCGACCGGCGATCGACCGATGGCGCCCGTCCCGAGGTCACGGGGCGGGCGCCTTTCCATGTGCCGCGTTGCCAGGCGCCGATGTCGAGCGCTACGTCGATGCCCGACGCTGCGCCGGCCGCAGGGCGCTGCGTCCGCCCATTGCGGGCGCTCCGCCGGCCGCTGAGCGCTGCGTCCGCCGATGCCGGGCGCTGCGTCCGGCCTCAGGGGTCAGTATCGACCGGCGTGGCGCCCGGCTGAGGGCACCTGAGGCCCGTCGCTCAGCTTCGATGGCCGATCCGGTCTCCCCGCGTGACGAACGGCGCTCGATGGGGCTCGACCATCGGCGGCCACGCCGTTCCTCGGTCGATACTGACTTCCCAGGTGAGGCGGACGGAGAGAGAGGCGGACGGAGAGCGGCGGCCGGTGAGAGGCGTCTGCCCGAGGGGGCGGCCGAAGGATCGCGCTGAAGAACGATCAGGCTTCGTCGGGTCGGAAGATGCCCGTGGCCGTGCACTCCCCGCAGATGGGACGTGCTGCGTCCACATCGCCCAGCGCCATGGGGGTCTCCAGGCCGCGATAGAGGCACATGACCTCGTACGTCGTCAGCATGGCGCGACCGGGCAGGGACTCGAGGCGATCGATGCGGCGGAAAGTGCAGCGCCGCAGGCGCCCGACCGGGGCGATTGACTCGGGCGCGGGCACGTCGTGCGAGGCGGCCGGGATGCCGACGGCCCCGATGGGCGTCTCCGGGGCGGCCGGCATCGTCGAGCCGATGGCCCCGAAGGGGCCGGCACGTCTGCGGGCGATCGTCACGGCAGCTCCTGTGTCATGCGCAGAAGGCGACGCTAGCGGCCCGTTCGAGCGCCGCCTATGGGCGTTCGGTACCCCGACCGGGTCGCCGACCAGTCCCGGCGCCGGGCACGACACGGTCGCAAGCACCCTGTGGGTCGGCTAGTACGGAAGTCCCCTTGACGGACCCCTCATCTCCGCTATGATGCCCATCCAAGTGGCACGAAGTGGTGCAAAGTGGGGGAGAGAGGTGAAGCGGTCCGGTCGGACCACCGCCGTGGTGGCCGAAGTGGGGGACCGTTGACCGCCCCGCCGGCGGCGTAAGAGTCGGGAGGGTCCCGGCCGTCGCTTGCACCATGGTCACGGCAGTCGGAGCCAGCCCAGCCCCGTGTTCACAGGTGAGTACCGCCACACGGTCGACGACAAGGGACGCCTGGCCGTCCCCGCGCGTTTCCGTGCCGAGCTCGCCCAGGGGGCCCAGGTGAGCAAGTGGATCGACGGCTGTGTGGCCATCTTCCCTCGCGCTGACTGGGAGGCGCTGGCGGCGCAGACCGCGGCCCTGCCGGTCACGGACCAGAGCGCTCGGACCTTCCAGCGCTTCCTCTTCGGCACGGCGTTCGAGGTCGAGCTCGATCGCCAGGGCCGCTTCGTCCTGCCGGCCGTCCTGCGCGAGTTCGCGGGGCTCGAGTCGGAGGTCGTCGTGGTCGGCGCACGCAACCGACTCGAACTGTGGTCCCCCCAGAGGTGGGACCAGTACTCCGCTCAGATGGACCAGCCGGAGGTGCTTGCCGCGCACCTCCAGGGCCTGGGCATCTAGCAACCACATGAGCCTCCGGGGTCCGGGTGGACCGTCGGGGCGGTCGGATCGTTGATGGAACAGGAAGTAGGGCACCTGCCCGTGATGCTAACGGAGGTCATCTTGGCTCTCTCGCCGCACCCGGGCAGTTTCCAGATCGATGCGACCGTCGGCGGCGGAGGGCACGCCAGCCGGATCCTGGAGGCCGCCAACCCTGATGGCCGCCTCCTCGGGATCGATGCCGACCCGCGTGCCATCGAGCGCTCGAGGCGCCGCCTGGCCGCCTACGGTGAGCGCGTCACCCTGCGACGCTCGAACTTCGAGGACCTCGCCTCGCTGGCTGCCGAGAGCGGCTTCGGACAGGTCGACGGCATCCTCATGGATCTCGGTGTCAGCTCCCAGCAGCTCGACGACGACGACCGCGGCTTCAGCTTCCGTTCCACCGAGCATCTCGACATGCGCTTCGACACGACCCGCGGCATGCCCGCCAGCGAGGTCATCGCCACCTACGACGAGGCCGCCCTGGTCAGCCTCTTCCGCCGGCATGGCGAGGAGCCGCATGCCCGGCGCATCGCCCACGCCATCGTCACGGAGCGCGCCAGGCGGGCCATCGAGACGCCAGCCCAGCTGGCCGAGCTCATCGCCGCTGCCACCCCGCGTACACCCGGGCGGCGACGCATCCATCCCGCCACGCGGGTCTTCCAGGCACTGCGCATCGAGGTCAACCGCGAGCTGGAGACCCTGCCGGCCGCGCTGGAGGCCTGCCTGGACCTGCTCAAGCCGGACGGTCGGCTCTGTGTCATCAGCTACCACTCCCTCGAGGACCGCATCGTCAAGCGTTTCATGGCCCTTGAGCGTCAGGGCTGCACCTGCCCACCCGACTTCCCCGTGTGCGTCTGCGGCCGAGTGCCGCGCATCGCCCGCGTGGGATCCCAGCCACAGGTCCCCAGCCACGAGGAGGTGGCCCACAACCCGCGTGCCCGCAGCGCCAGGCTGCGGGCGGCCAGGAGGCTCGCAGCATGAAGAACGGACACGGCAGCTCACGGCGCCAGGCCTACGGGCGGCGCATGAAGGACCTGCGCACGCGGCGCGGCACGGAGCTCGCCGTCGACCTCGACGGTCCACACGACTGGAACCGCGGGACTGCCTGGGATGAGGAGAGCGCGATCCATCACTCCACGCTCGAGATCGGCCAGTTGACCAGCAGCGCGCGACCACGCTGATGGCTGTCTTCCAGGGTGCTCGCCTGCGCGCCGCCGCCCTACCCGACCGTGGGCTCGGGGTGCGCGCCCGCGGTGTCTCGCGCCCTGTGGCCGCTGCGGTCCCACGCCTCCGACCGACGGGGCTGCTGATGGCCGCCATCCTGGCCTCCACGATGCTAGGACTCGTTTACCTGACCCAGACGCTGGCCTCCAACGCCACGAGCTCCGAGATCGGCGACCTGGTCGACCGGCGCGAGGAGATCGCCCGGCAGCTGCGCAACCAGGCCCTGGCCATCGAGACCTGGGCGGATCCGGCGCAGGTGGGACGCAAGGCACGCGAGCTGGGCCTCCGGCAGCTGGGCGACGTGGTCGTCCTCCCGGCACCCTGAGCCGCCGTGCTCGGCCGCACGGATCGCCGCCTGCGCATGGTGGCGCTGCTCGTCGTCTTCGCGGTCTTCGGGTCGGCGACCATGCTGCGGCTGGGCTACTGGCAGGTCGTCGCCGCTCCTGACCTGGTGGACAAGGCCATCGACACGATGGCGCCCCCGCCCAGGCTCACCTTGGCCCGGGCCGAGATCGTCGATCGCGACGGGGTGATGCTGGCACAGTCCGCCACCTTCGACCGCCTGGATGCCAACCCCAGGGACATCCCCGCGGAGCGCCGCGCCGACATCATCGCGACACTGACCGAGATCCTTGACCTTGGTCCGGCCGAGCAGGCGGCCTACCTCGCCAAGCTCTCGTCCGGTGCCGCCTGGGATTGGCTGGCGCGCCGTCTCAGCCCGGAGCAGTCGGTCGAGGTGGCCCTCGCCAAGGACGAGGGCAAGCTGCCAGGCGTCACCCTGGCAGCCATCGAGTCGCGTGTCTATCCACGCGACGGCGGCCAGAGCGGGACCAGCCTGGCCAGCCACCTGCTGGGCTTCGTGGCCGGCGACAGCGGCGGTGCGTACGGCGTGGAGCGGCTCTACGAATCCCGCCTCACGGGGACCGACGGCGGATCTGTCGACGTCGCCAGCATCGCCGGCGCGGCGGCCGCCGCGGGCGATGTCACCCTCACCGACCTCGACGGCCTCCAGGTGCCGCCCCTCCGTCTCACCATCGATGCCCGCCTGCAGCGCCAGGTCGAGATCGAGCTCAACGCCGCTCGCCTCGCCAACGACGCCAAGAGCGCCAGCGCCATCGTCATGGACCCCTACACGGGCGCCATCCTGGCCTCGGCCTCCGTGCCCGCCTTCGACGCCAACGACTACGGCACCGTCGCCCAGGAGGATCCGGGGCTGCTGCGCGACCGCGTCATCAGCGGCATCTACGAGCCGGGTTCCGTCATGAAGGCCTTCACGGTGACGGCCGCGCTCGAGAGCGGCGCGGTGACGCCCCAGACGAAGATCCTCGACCAGCCGCGGTTGGCGGTCCAGGGTGGCGAGGTGCGCAACTCGGGCGAGTCCATCGGCCTGGCGCCGGTCAAGGACATCATCGCGCGGTCACGCAACGTGGGCACCTCCAAGATCGCCTTCCGGATGGCGCCCCGGGATCACCAGAAAGCGGCCCACATCCTCTTCGACATGTGGGAACGCGTGGGCATGGTCGGCAAGACCGGCGTGGACATGGCCGGCGAGGAGGCCGGCATCTGGTACGACCCCGACCGGTACACGTGGGCCGAGATGGACCTCGCCAATCGGTCCTTCGGCCAGGGCGTCGGTGTCACGCTCATGCACCTCGCCACCGGCTATGCCACCCTGGTCAACGGGGGCTTCCGCGTCCAGCCCCACGTGGTCGCGGACGGCGAGACGGCCACCGTGCGCAGGGAGCGCGCGGTCAGCTCGAAGGTGGCGGGCCAGGCCCGGGAACTCCTCGGCTACGTCACCGGATCGGTTCCCAGCTACGCGCGCGGCTCGCTCATCCCCGGCTACATGATCGGTGGCAAGACCGGCACCGCCCAGATCTGGGATCCCTCCATCGGCCAGAACGGCGACTGGAAGCGCAACCGCTTCAACCACAGCTTCGTGGGCTTCGTCGGCGCCAACCGCCCGGAGGCGCTCATCGCCATCCGCATCGAGGAGGCCGTCCCCAAGGCCACCAAGCCCTACCTGGACCTCAACATCGAGTCTTACGAGCTGTTCCAGATGATCGCGCGCGCGGCCATCAAGAACCTCGACATCAAGCGCTCCCACGATCCCTATGCGGGGTTGCCCATCCCGGGCACCGATGCTGCCAAGGAGCCCATGTTCGAGCGCGCGCTGCAGGCTGCCAAGGAGCGTGTCAGGCGCGAAGGTGGGCTGCCCGGCGAGACTCGGGTCGGTCCCCGCGACGAGCCGCAGCCAGCGGACGACGTTCGAGCGCGCCCGGATGGCGTTCAGCCCCGGGAGCAGGGAGCCCACCGCGAGACCACCAAGGGTTCCAGCAAGGGCTCCAGGGTCGATCCGGCGAAGGCGGGCCGCGTCGGTCCGGCGACGCTCGGCCGAGGGCCATCACGCTCCAGTCGCGATGGCGAGCCGCCCTCCGCTGACACCGACGCCTGACGGTGTCAGCATGGCCTGCCATGAGTAGGGGAGCGAGCCGCAACCGGCCGGAGAGCCCAGCGACCAGCTCTGCCATCATCGCGTTCGAGCCACGTCAGCTGGCCGAGAGCGCGGCCGGCACGCTGCTGCGGGCCGGTGCGATGCCCATCGTGGGGGCGGCCGTCGATACGCGGCGGGTGGAGCCCGGCAACGCCTTCTTCGCTCTCCCCGGCGAGCGCACCGACGGCCACCGCTTCCTGGAGGCGGCCGTGGCGGCAGGCGCCGCCGCGCTCGTCATCAGTGAGCCGCTCGACGCGGACCGGCTCCAGGCGCTGGCCGGCGAGCGAGCCTCGCTGAGCGTGGTTCACGTGGCCGA
>JBFYUV010000303.1:0-12978 GCA_041299865.1 Chloroflexota bacterium | reverse complement strand
CTGACACTCGGAGATGAAGCCTCGTACGATGACGGCTCACGGTTGCAGCCTGAGCTTTCCGTCCGTGCCCACGGCGACGCAACCGTGAGAACCGTGGACCCGGCTTCCTTCATGGATCCGCTCAGGCGCGGGCGAGGCCGCGCCCGGGTCGTCTCTATCCGGTGATGGTGATGGGGGCCAAGGAGCCCGCGTTCGGCAGTGTGGCCGCTCAGGAGCGGGCAACGCGGCGCCTCTGTGGCCGGTTGCCCGCTCCATTTGGACCTCGTGACCGCTCCGGCGCATGAAGGCGCCTCGTGGTGGTGGGGTCAGCGGTCCAGAACGGCCTCCAGCAGTGCCGCGTCCGGCTCGGGCGGTGGATCGCCCGGCCAGATCACGCCCTCGCCGATATGGTGCGAGACACCCTGGTCGCCGCGGAAGCTCGTGAAGAAGCTCAAGCCCTCGTACGCGCCCTCGCCCGTCAACCAGCCGTACTGGATCCATGTTTCGTCTGGCAGGAACACGTTGGTGAGCGGTCCCTGCCAGGCACCTTCGTCGTTCTCGATGCGCACCAGTGAGGTCTGCCGCTTGTCGGCGTGTGCCCTGTCAACGAGGTCCACGGTGGTGTAGTGGCCGCTGATGCGCGGATCCTCGGAGGTCTGGACGGCGCGGTTGCCTTCTAGCATGCGGAAGCCCCAGGGGAACTGCTGCGGTTCCCCGGGCATATCGAGGAACCCTGCGAAGTCGCCGCTCCATGTCACATACACGGGTTCGGTCGCCTCGTTCTCGTCCGCTGGCACTGCATCCGGTGACTGGCCCGTCGTGCCGCTGGGCACGGCCAGCAGGGACAGGGACAGGATGATCCCGAGGGATGCTCGTGCTGATCTCATCTCGTTGCTCCTCCTATGGCGACGACATCAACGTGCGCCGCTATGCAGCTCGGTGGGCCTGCCGTGTCCGCGGGCCCGTGCGGATCACGGCAGTGACGACGGGTCGGGCGCCGGGGGCGGCTCACCTGGCCAGATGGCCCCCTCGATCGTCCGACCCGTTTCAGCGGTGTGGCCTCGTGTGGAATGGAAATAGCTGAAGCCCTCGTAGGCCCCATGGCCTTGAAGCCAGCCGTATTCGAGCTCCGAACCGTCTGGGTAGCGAGCACCGTGGATGGCGCCCTCCCAGGCGCCCCAATCGTTCTCCAGGCGCATGAGTCCGGTGGAGCGCAGCAGCCCGACGCCGGGCGCCGATTCGATGGACATGACCTGCCGTGCCTCGCCACGCACCCGAGGATCGGATGCGTCGACACGCACGAGCCGCTCGAAGACTCCGTCGAGCTCCGACTCGCTGATGACCTCGGTCGCCCCGGTGACCGACAGGGCGCTGGACGGATCCATCTCGGGTGCCCGTCGCGTCCCGCCCGCCAAAGGCACGGCGATGGCCAGCGCGGCCAGCATCGTCAGCGCGAGGACCACGACCAGGATGACGACTCGCGTGTCCTCACCGGCACGGAACCGGTCGAGTGGCGCGAGAAGCCAACCCCAGAGCGGATGGTGCTGCCGTCGTCCCACGGTGCGTTTGATGGCTTCGTCGACGACCTGGGTCGGCGCGGTGACCGGCCCGTCGGTCAGCCAATCGACCAGGCGGCGCTGGAGGTCCTGTTCACGCGTCATCGCGACCGCTCCATGGCTTCGGTGCTTCGTGCTTCGGACGCCAGCGACGCCCGCAGGCTGCGCATGGCGTAGTGCACGCGAGAGCCCACGGTGCCCGGCGCGATCCGGAGCACCTCGGCGACCTCGCCGATCGTCAGGCCCAGGTAGTAGTGGAGGACGAGCACGGTTCGCTGCTCGGGTGACAGGCGCCGGAAGCCGCGCTCCATCTCATCGTGATCGGCGATCTTGGATTCGAACGCTGACGGCTCGGGGGTCATCTCATCGACGAGCGTCGTCACGGACGTGCGCCGCTCTCGCTTCGCGACGCGATAGCAGGCCCGGCAGGTGATGCGATAGGTCCAGGGGTCATAGCGATCGGGGTCGCGCAACGTTGGCAGGTCGTCCCAGATCCTCACGAGCGCTTCCTGAAGGGCGTCACTTGCGAGGTCCGCGTTGCGAAGGATGCGGTAGGCGATGGCGTAGAGACGCCCCGAGCCGGCACGGACCAGGGCCTCGAAGGCCTCCCGGTCGCCATTCCTGGCCGCATCGACCAGCTCGGGCATCCCCATCCCCATCAGGGCTCTCCCTCGCGGCGCTCGTGCGCCATTCGACTCTATTGGGTCCGGGAAGGGCCTGGTCTCTTCGATCTTCGTTCCCGAGCTCCTCTGGCTACTGCTACTACTTGCCCACCCACACCATGGCGAGATGGTGCTCAGAAGCGCCTCTATCAGCGCGATCTGTGACTGCATGAGGGGTGCGACCTACGAGCCGCCGACTCGGCCCGGACCTGGTCGGCTCGCTGTCAGTGGAACAAGATGGTCGACTGGCACGCATCGGAGGAGGCGAGGTACTCGCGCTGCTCGAAAGTGATGTACGCGAAGTCGTGAGGGACGCCCTCTGGATCGACCGGTCGGGTGACCGTCACCGTCACCTGCGCATCCCGGTCATCGGTGACCACCCAGCTCCACGACTTGCCGCTGAGTTGCACGAATGGTCGGAATCCCTTCTCGCCGAGCCGTTGGCGATACCAAGCGACCACGTCCGCGTATGAGGCATCGGTCGTGAACTCCTCGTCTTCGACGCAGTACGAGCGCCCCTGCCCGACGACCACGACCCACGTCCGGTCGAACTCCCCTGGGTCGCGGTGGGAGAGCGACACGAACTCGGCGCCTGGGAACACCGGTGCGCCATAGCTGGGTTCTGTCGGGATCCAAGGCGTGGGCGAGACCTGGTCGGCGGCGGTCTCCGGTGGGGCGGCGCAGCCCCCGACAGCGACCAGGCACAGGACACCCACCATCGAGGCGGTCTTCGCGATGGGCATGACTGGCTCCACCCAGTTCGACATGCTCGCCCGGGTGTCCGTCCTGCGGTCAGGGCCGGAGCGCCGGATCGATGATGTCAACCAGCCCCTTCGCCGGCTACCTGCGGCTGTCGGCCCACAGCCGACGCTTACCTGGCTCGTGCATCCTCACCGGGGATCCCGAGCTCCGTGAGCTCAGCGGAGAAGCCCTCGAGGTCGTCGACTCCGACGTAGACAGCGGGGACCCTGAACAGCGTCCACCTGACAGGCATGTGGAAATCGAGGCGGATGCCGCCTCGTGGGCTGCCGGCGAACGACACGTCCCCGTGGCGGATGCTGCGCCGGACCCCGATGGCCGTGATCCAGCGCCATGGCCCTTCGATTCGCCAGCCTGCGATGTTGCTGATGGGCACCTGGAACTCGCACCAGCCGAAGCGCGCGGTCACTTGGTCGTCGGCCACCATCGCCCACGCCCGGTCGTGCGTCACGCCGAAGCAGACGCGCAGGAGCGGTGCTGATTTCCGGCCGATCCGGATCGGGTAGCGTGTCGCAGCCATGGACGGCAGCCTAGCGGCAACGGCCCGGCAACACCATTGCGCGATCGTGTCGATGGCCGTCGAGCAGACGGCCTGGCACGGTGCGGCGAGGGTCGAGCGACCCTACGGTGCCCGCATGCGGTAGAGACCTCCGAAGTACGTGGTGAACCAGACCGCACCATCGGCAGCCACATCCACCGGCGCGAGATGGGAGCCCGCGAACCCTGCCGGCGTCCAAGCACTGCCGTCGAAGCGGTAGAGGCCATCGTCACCGCCCAGTCAGACCGAGCCGTCGGGTCCCGCCGCCATTGGCCCGGGCCACGCAGTCGGCACGTCGAAGACCGTCCAGATATCGCCGTCGAGCCGGGCCGTCGCGCAGACCGGGAGCGCGTTCTCGTCCCGCGTCGGCGCGGACCAGAGCACCCAGAGGTGCCCGTCTGCGTCCACGTCGGCCCCTTCGACCCACTCGAGTGGTCGTCCCGCGACGCTCTCCTGGAGTTTCTTCGTCCAGGACGTGCCGTCGAAGCGGGCCAGGACCCGGACCCAGCCGCCCTCGTGGGCCCAGATGGTGCCATCAGGGAGGATGCCCAACCATTGCGCGCCGGACGCCGCAGCCGGCGAGGGATGACGCTCGGCGACCCATGCGGATCCCTCCTGCCGCCACGCGGTGAGACCCGCGCCGCCAGCCCCCAGCACCCAGACCGTGCCATCAGGGGCGACCGTCAGCGTCTGCCCCGGCGTATCGTCGATGAGCACCCAGCGCTCCCCTTCGAGTCGAGCCGTGCCGGCCGGACCCGTGGACCACACGATGTCATCCGGGGCCATCGCCATGACCACGCCCGCGTCAGGGGCAGTGTCGGGAGGCCATCGTCGATCAGCCGGCAGCCCGCATCGTTGGCCGGGACGGGACAGCGCCACACACCCTGCAGGTCGCGGATCTGCTGGAGGCCGTCCTCGGTCGCGACGAGGGCTCCGATGCCCTCCAGCGAGCCGTCGTCCGCGTCGCGGACGCGGGGGTCATCGCCCACGCCGTAGGCCTGCCACGCGGTGCCGTCGAAGACAGCGACACCCTCGATGTCGGGGCCTGGGTAGGTGCCCCTCCTGACCCAGACCCGACCCTGGTCATCGGTCGTCAGATCGCCGATCGCATGGCCGGTCTCCATGTCGGTCCAGCTCGAGCCGTCCCAGCGCCACACTGCATCGTATGGCTGGGAACCGTCGTCGACCATGGCCCAGAGCGACCCGTCGGGAGTCTCGAGCAATTCGAAGACGCTCCCTGACGGGCCCTCGATGACCTCTGTGAAGCGCGTGCCGTCGAAGCGTCGGATGGTCGGCCCCCCGAGCCAGACGCCGCCGTCCCGGGCGGGGGCCAGGGTCCACGTCGCGAAGGCGGCGTCATCGGCGAGCGACCAGTCGCCCACCAGCGCGTACGTGCCGTTCCGTTCTCTGAAGCACATGAGCCCATCGCCGAGGGCCCAGACATCACCCTGACCATCCTGGACGATCGTCTCCGGGGCCGAGGCCCGGGGCAGGATGCGCTCGGCGCCAGATGGGGTCAGCTCAGCGGACTCGGCGACGGTCACGGCACTGGGGCCAAGTAGCAGTGCCAGGATGACGGTCCCCATCAGGGACAGCCGTAGGGTGCGCATGAAGACCCCCCTCTCGTGAACGGGGGGGTCGGGTCCGCCAATGGCTCGGCGCGGCAAAGGCGGCCACCTTCATCGGGCCGTGCCTCGGAGGCTCTCGCCAGTGAGGTTGTTATGGCGTCCCCGGCAGGACTCGAACCTGCGACCGGCCGCTTAGAAGGCGGCTGCTCTGTCCTCTGAGCTACGGGGACGCGGTCAGGCGCCCAGTCTACGCAGGACGGCGTCCGGCCGCCGAGACTCAGGGGATGATGACGACCTTGCCCAGCACCTCGCCGGCCTCCGTCCGGCGCAGCGCCTCGGCCGCCTCGCTCAAGGGATAGGTCCTCTCGATGACCGGGGCCACCGTCCCGGCCAGCACGAGGCCGACGAGGCGCCCTAGGTCCTCCGCGTCCATGGCGCGCCACAGCAGCAGGCCCACCGTCTGACTCGAGTTGCGCGAGAGGACTGAGCCCACGGTCGCCGCCTGCGCCAGGCGCAGCGTGGAGCCCCCCACGATCAGGCACTTCCCGTATTCAGCCAGCACGCGCCGGTAGTCGGCCGGTGACCGCTGTGACACGAAGTCGACGATGCGGTCGTAGCGCCGTCCCATCCGGGTGAAATCCTGCCCCTCGAAGTCGATGACGTCGTCCGCGCCGAGCGCGAGCAGCAGGTCCAGCTTCCCGGCACGATCGACTCCGGTCACGTGCGCACCCATCGACTTGGCGATCTGGACTGCGAACATGCCGGCGCCCCCGCCGGCACCATTGATGAGCACGCTGTCGCCCGGCTCGACCGGACGGCCGTGGCGGAGGCCCTGGAGCGCCAGCAGCCCCGCCTGCGGCAGGGTCGCCGCCTGCTCGAACGTCAGGCCGGTCGGCTTGGCCATCAGCGCCGACTCGGGCACGCTGGCGTACTCGGCGAAGGCGCCGAACCCTGACGCGAAGAGATCGCCGAAGACCTCGTCTCCTGGCGAGAAGCGCGTCACGTCGGCTCCGACCGACTCGACCGTCCCGGCGATGTCGGACCCCAGCACCCTGACGCTGGGGCGGAACGGCCCCCCGAGGCGGACGAGGAACGTTCCCCGCAGGTAGTCCACGTCGGCGGCGTTCACGGAGGCCGCCCTGACGCGCACCAGGACATCGCTGCCCCTGATGCTCGGAATCGGTCGCTCGCCCACGCGGAGAACGGACGGACCGCCGTACCTGTCCCGCAGCAGCGCCTTCACGCGAGCCATTGTGAGCCCCTGGCCCCTTCAGCTGGATCTACGACCACGTCCCGCTGGCGACACACAGCCTTCGACGATCAGCTGCCCCTCGGCGGGCTCCTGCTGGGCGCCTGGGGCATGCACCGGCGCGACATCGCCGGCTGAGCCTCCTGCGCCTCCCAGTCGGCGGAGGCCGGCAGCCAGCGCGGGTCGCCGGCCGGCCCGCCCCCACCGACGCGACCGATGGCCCTACCGGTAACAGGCCGAAGGCCGGGAGGCTACCGGCATGGACACTGCACGCCCCACCACTTCGCTTCCCGCGCCGCGCCTTGACGGCAGCATGGCCCTGGAGGCGGCGCTCGCCCGGCGCCGAACCATCCGCGAACTGGCGCCCCACCCGCTGACCGAGGCCGAGATCGGCCAGCTGCTGTGGGCGGCCCAGGGCATCACGCACGACGAGGTCCGTCGCGCGGCACCCTCAGCCAGCTCGCTGTTCCCCCTGGAGGTCTACATCGCCACGCAGGCCGGCCTGGCCCACTACCTGCCCGGGCCGCACGCCCTGGAGCAGGTGTCCAGCGTGGACCTGCGGCCGGCCCTCCAGGCTGCCACCGGCGAGCAGCCCTTCATGGCAACGGCGCCGCTCATCGTCGTCATCTGCGCGGTGGCCGACCGGCTGGTCGGTCGCCACGGGCCGGAGCGCGCCGTTCGCTACGCCGCCTTCGAGGCCGGGCATGCCGGCCAGAACCTGCTCCTCCAGGCGGTCGCGCTGGACCTCGGCAGCGTGCCGGTCGGCTCCTTCCGGGACGACGAGGTCAGCCGCCTGCTGGGGCTCCCGGCGGACGAGGCGCCGCTGTACCTGTTCGCGGTCGGCCGGCTGCCGTAGACGGCGCCAGCAAGATCAGGCGCGGATCTGCCGAATCAGGCGCGGATCTGGCGACGGGCCAGCTCAGCCTCGATCTGGCGCTCCGCCTCCACGTAGCGGTCGATCTCCATGCGCAGCTCGTTGGCCTCCGGCCGGTAGAGGTGCACCTGACCCTGGAGGATGTAGCTGAGGCGCCGCGACGTCATGCGCACGTGGTCCAGGTTCCTCATGAGGACCAGCGGATCCATGGATGCCAGGTCGTCAGGGTGGTACATGGATGCCATCGCCGCCCGAGTATAGCGAGCGCCGATGGCCTCCTCCGCAGGCCCCGGATACACTCGGGCGACACCGGCCGGCAACAGAGGGAGAACGCGCATGAGGGTGGCCATCGTCTTCGACACCCACACAGGCATCACCGCGGCGGCGGCTGAGAAGATGGCCGAGGTGGTCCGCGCGGCCGGCCACGAGTGCACCACGGCGTCCACGTGGAGCGCCGACCCGGCTGCCGTCGCCCGGGCGGATGCCGTCGTCATCGGGGCCTGGACCAAGGGCTGGTTCATAGTCCGCCAGCACCCTTCGGAGGGCGCTCTCACCTTCCTCGAGAAGGCCTCGCTCAACGGCAAGCCGGTGGCTGTCTTCGCTACCTACAAGCTGGCTGCCGGCTCCACCGTGACCCGGCTGGCCAACGCCGCCGAGCGCGCCGGCGGGCGGGTCACCGGCATGTACAAGGTCAAGGGGCCCAAGGTCCCCCAGGGCTTCGAAGGCTGGGTCGCCTCACTGCAGGCGTGAGGGACGTCGAGCCCCAGTTCATCTGTACTCTGAACAGCCGGATCTGCCGTCCGCCCGCGAGATCGAGGCAGGTTCGCAGTATCAGCGAACAGGATCGGCTCTGATGACGGGACTCGAGCGCTCGAGGGCCTGACCGACGATGACGACAGCGAACGGGATCCCTCGAGAAGCCCGATCGACCCGCCAGGCGCTCGTCGATCATGCCCGAGGGGGCATGATCCATCCGGTGTGCGGGCGATGGGTGATCCCGATCGATGTCGCCGGCCCACCAGGAAGCCTTCCGTGTTCGTTCATTCCGGGTCTCCGTCGTGGTGCCGCACGGTGCTGCACCAAGGGTCCGGTCCACGGCTCCACAGTCGTACCGGGTCACGGGGGCGGTCGCCTTGGTGATGCCCAGGTCCACAGGTAGCTGTCGTGTCACACGCAGCCGCCGCCTGAGGCACAGGGCGGCCGATACGCGGGGCGGGCCGAAGCTCGTGCCGCGGCCCGCACCGAGAGCGGTTCGAACGAAGTGGGTGGGCCCTACAGTGCGAGGTCCCCGCAGAGGTTCACCTTGACGCCGAGGGCGTCGAACATGGCCGCCTTGGCAGCGAAGGCGCGCGCGGCCGTCGCCTCATCCGGGGCGTACACGACCTGGATGTGGTTGCTGCGATGGCGTGCCATGAACTGGTCGCGGCTGACGCCAGGCATCACCAGGTGCATGATCGGCCAGTTGCTGGAGGTGGCGTCCCAGCGACGCTGGGTCTCCTGATCCGGCAGCTCGATGGCCTTGCCGATGCCCATGTCGACCTGCAACTTGCCGTCCATCAGGAAGACGCGACTGTAGACGACCGGACCGGGCTTGCTGACGCCCTTGATCGTGCCGCCGCCCAGCGCGAAGTACATGGGCGACTGCCGCTCGCTGACGGTCCCGGCATAGCCACCGCGCAGGTGCGACGGCGGCACGGACCCGGAGATCTCCATGATCCACACGAAGTCATCACCCCACGGGTCGCCCCAGCGGACGTCGTGGAGGCTGGTGGAGGGGTTGAGGCCCATGGCCGTCCAGACGCGGTTGGTGATGAGCGCGTCCACGCCGGCACCCCAGTCCACCTCGTTGAAGTGTGGCAGCGGCTGGCCCGGGTAGAGCTCCTTGCCGTTCTCGTCGTAGGCGGGCGGCCGGTCGATCTCGTTGAGGAGGCCCTCAGCCAGGTCGGAGGCCGGCACGAGGTCCTTGAGGCCCTGCTGATACTGGATACCGATGCCCGCGCAGCCGAAGTCGTTGGCGATGCGCAGGGCCGCGATGTACATCTTGCACTGCGCGATGACCTGGGCCTTGGTGAGCTCGGTCTCCTCGTCAGTGCCGAACTGGAAGGTCATGCCGCGGCCGACCAGCCACTCGAAGATGGCCTCCGCCTCTGCGTCGGTGACCGTGAGCATCCGCGCATAGAGGGCTGACTGGCTGAGCCGCTCCTTGTAGATGCCCATGGGGTTGATGTACTCGTCATCGAAGATGGCGTTGTACATGCCCATGCAGCCTTCGTCGAAGATGCCCATGACGGCCTTGGTGCGCTGCAGATGGGCGGCCAGGGCACGCCCCAGCTCAGCCTCGGCGGCCGGCAGGGAGGCCGCGTCCAGGCCTCGCACGTGCGAGGTGTCGTGCGTGATCGTCTTGGTGGTCACCCATTCCTTGAGGGCGCGGCGGGCGTACTCGTCGCTGAAGTCCTCACTCCAGATGGAGCTGTACGCCATGCCCGCCTTGGTCATGGAGGCGTTGAGGTTCAGCAGTCCGACGAGGCCGGGCCACTGGCCGCTCCAGTTGGCAGCCGTAAGGATGGGGCCGCGCTGGCCTTTCAGGCCGGCCAGGACGTGGTGGCTGTACTCCCAGACAGCCTCAGCCACGATGACCGGAGCGTCGGGATGGATGGTGGCGAAGACATCCATGCCCATCCGCTGGTTCCAGATGAAGCCATGACCGACCTCCGGGTCGAAGCCGTGAGCCCGGCGCACCTTGATGCCGAGCTCGCCGAGCGCGGCCGCGATGTCCGCCTCCAGCTTCTGCTGGGCCGGCCAGCCCATGCGGTTGGCGCTGTGGCGCAGGTCTCCGCTGGCGACCAGGACGACCTCGTTCGCCGCGACGGGCGCCGGCTCGTTCGCGACGGGGAAGCTGTATTCGTGGCTCATGGGGCAGCGTCTCCTCCAGAAGGGCGGTGTCGATGCCCATCATGCCCCGCCCGGCCGGCGACGACAGGGCCGGCCTGCCCCTCGCACCGTGCCGACTGTCGCCACGAACGGTCGCCACGAGCGCCCGGCTGCGCTATCGTCCCGCCATGAGCTACGACATCCGACTGGCCACCGAGGCCGATCTCGAGCAGTTTGCCGAGATCGTCAACCACTACATCGAGAACACCACCATCAACTTCCACGTCCGGCCCCTGAGCGAGGACGATTGGGAAGCTACCTGGCAGGTCCTCCACGAGCGCTACCCCTTCCTGGTAGCCACGGAGGGCGACCTTGTCAAGGGCATCGCCTGGGCCTCACCCTGGAAGCTGCGCGGCGCCTACGACTGGACGGCGGAGGTCAGCGTCTACGTGCGCAACGGCCACGAGGGGCAGGGCATCGGCCGGGACCTCTGCAGCCGCATGCTGGAGATCATGGACAGGCAGGGCTACCACGCCATCGTGGCCGTCATCGCGCTGCCCAACGAGGCCAGCGTGGCGCTCCACCAGTCGCTCGGCTTCGAGCTCGGCGGGACGCTCAAGCGCCTTGGCTACAAGAACGGCCAGTGGCGCGACGTGAGCTACTGGCAGCGCCTCCATGCCAATGCCGACGACAGCCCGCCGCCAGCGCTCAAACTGGTCAGCGAAGTCGCGGTCTAGCGCTGAAGGACACGAAGATGGGGTGTCGCCGGTGATCCGGCGGCACCCCATCTTGGCTTCATGCGGCGGGTGACCCCGCCCTTGGGTCGGCTTGGCGTCAGGCCTCGTAGACCGAGGCGTCGCCGTTGCCGAACTTGGAGCCCCCTTCGGGCACGAAGTCCTGGGTCTCCCACTTCTTGGCAAAGTCCACGGCCTGTTCCGGGGTCGTGAGCAGATCGAAGCCGGAGTCGACGAAGGGCGGCAGGGCGATGCCGTGCTTGACGTGGTCGTACATGATGCCGATGCCGTCGTAGCCCCAGCCGAAGTACTTCTGGCCGATGAGGCCCTGCACCGTGCCATTCTCGAGCAGGGGCAGCTGCATCCACAGCGTGTCCCAGGACACGGCCTTCAGCGTGCCGGCCGCGGTGGCGGCCAGGAACTGCGGCATGGCATTGACGTCACCGAAGAGCGGCCACCCTCCGATGAAGAAGATGCCGCCCAGGTCTGGCATGGCCGTGAGCTGGTCCTCGATGAGGGTCGCACCCAGCACGGCGTCGTCATTGCAGAAGAGCGTGGTCACGTACTCCAGGTCCGTCTGGTCCAGAACGGCCCGGACGGCGGTGATGCGACCTTCGAGGTTCGGTGCACCCGCGTTGCCCGACAGGAGCACGTAGGTCCTGGTGGGGTTGTTGGCCATGGCTTCCACGAACAATTCGGCCCCGGCGGTCGCGCCGGCATCGCCGTCCATGCTGTAGAAGGAGAGGCGCGTGGAGTCCGGCGAATCGGAGTCCCACGTGATGACGGGGATGCCGGCGGCCGTGGCTCGGTCGATGATCGGCAGCAGCACCGTGGCATCGTTGCACGAGATGCCCATGCCGTCGCAGCCGGCGGTGATGGCCGCATCGAGCAGGTCGGCCTGGAGCTTGGCATCGGTGTTGGGTGGGCCGATCCATACGAACTCGACATCGCCCAGCTCTTCTGAGCGGATCTTGCCGCCCTGCTCGGCGACGGCGAACACCGGGTTGTCAGTCGCCTTGGGCGACCACACGAACTTGAGCTTGGGCTCCTGCGCGCTCGCGACGCTGCCCAGCATGCTGGTGGCAACCGCGGCGCCGGCCGTGGCGGCCGTCGCTTGCAGGAACTTCCTCCGTGACAGTGACGGGTTCAAGGGTGGTCCCTCCTGATAACGCATCGGACTCATCTGGGGTGGGCTGTCTTGGTTCAGTCACACCTCCTTCTGCGGCTCCCAGCCGCGAGCCGCAAGCTAGCCACGACGTTGCCTCAGCATGTCGACGACTGCGGCCAGGATGATGATCCCGCCGATGAAGGCCTGTTGCCAGTACGGCGGCACCTGGAGAAGCACGAGGGCGTTCTGGATGAGCCCGATGATCATCGCCCCGAGCACGGCCCCCAGGACCGTGCCCCGCCCGCCCGTGAGGCTCACACCCCCGATCACGGCCGCCGCGATGACCTGCAACTCGTAGCCAAGCGATTGGCCTGGCAGGGAGACGCCGACGCGCGACACGAGGAGCACGCCGGCCAATCCGGCGAGCATGCCGCAGACGACGTAGACGAAGACCTTGACGCGGGCGACCGGCAGGCCGGTGAGGATGGCCGCCGTCTCGTTGCCGCCGATGGAGAAGATGTAGGTGCCCCACAGGTGGTAGGCCAGGAACAGCCCGACCACGAGAGCGACGGCGACCATAACGATGACGGGGATGGGCACGGGCCCGATGTAGCCCTGGCCGATGGCTGTGAACTCCTTGGGCAGGCCGCTCACTCCCATCCCGCTCGTGGTGCCCACCACGATGCCACGTGCCACCCCGAGCATGCCCAGGGTGGCGATGAAGGGTGGCAGCCGAAGCCGTTGCACGAGGAGTCCGTTGACGAGGCCGATGACCGCGCCTGCGGTCACACCGAGCAGGATGGCGATGGGGATGGGCAGGCCCCATGAGGTCATGGCCAGGGCCGCCACGAGACCACCGAGGGCCATGACCGATGCCACCGACAGGTCGATGCCGGCCACGATCAGGACCAGCGTCATGCCCACCGCGCCGATGCCGATGTCCGAGTAGTTGCGTGCGATGTTCATGAAGTTGTCGAGCGAGAGGAAGCGCGGATTGGCCACCGAGAGGAACGCGCAGAGGGCCAGCATGACCAGGATGATGCTGGCCTCAGGTCTCCGGAGGAGGGAGCGGATGCCCCG